>JAYVPP010000114.1:0-2970 GCA_043757305.1 Candidatus Kaiserbacteria bacterium | reverse complement strand
ATCTTCGCCAGGCCGGACACGCCGGAGTTCTCGATTTCTGGCGTCAGCGCGGCATCATAGATTTTGGCCGGGACAAGCGGTGGCAGCGGGTCGCGGGCAAGCAGCAGGTCAGCGAGTTGTCGGGCGGTGCGCGGATTTGGTGTCATGAGTAGCTTTGTGAAAGCAATCATTTGGTAAGCAGCATAGAGAAGCACGTATGCTGATCAATGGTGCCCTACTAGACAATCCATAGTGTTATTTTTGGTGTCCGATAAAAGAAGGCGATCAGCTACTCTGCTTCAGCAGTTAGTGTTTCCTAATGGTGTTCAGGTAGAAGTGAGGCGTTTGATTACATCGAACATGGTTTTAGCCCTCTCTCCTAGAAAGAGAGCGTAATTCTCAGCCTTTAATGCTTCAAGTGCAGCTTCTTCAATCATTTGGGAGCGCAAGATGTTTCGCATCATACCCTCATCGAAGTGAGCAGGCAGATCTATGATGTACTCTCGCAGTGATTTGTTACCCTGCTTAAGGATGTCTCGATCTTTTTTAGAAACTAAACAAATGTTTGCTAATATCTTTGCAGACGTGCTGTGCTGGGCCGAAGAAAAGGTTTTGATTATTTCTAGAGGAACTATGGGTGCATAGTCATTTGCTGAAAAGTCGCTCATGTAAAGCGAGCGTTCGACTTCAAATCCTCCAATCACGCTATGCGCCTTTTGTAGGGAGAATGTTGCAGCTATTGCTGTTGAAAGAGCCTTACCGACAATCATACGCCTTTCAACAAGATCTTCTGATCTTAGAAGTAGCCTCTGTATTAGAGCGCCATGATCACCTTCAACAAGTCGGTCAACTGACCTAACATATTGCGACACATAGCTGTCAGGCTTCCCGCGTAGCGTCTCACTAAAACTTGTACCCCAAAACCATTTTTCCGCGACACTCAATATAGGTTCATCAGGTGCCGGTACTAAATGAAATAGCTTTGCAAGAACAAGAAGCTGACCTTCATAGGGTACGAAATCGTAAGAGTGCGTTGCACAACGAGTATCGAGGAAATCAATAACATGAGTAAGAGATCTACGGGCCGAGTCAACAGCCGAATGCAGATCTGGGGCAGTTGAATGACGCATCTCTAGCATTGACTTGGGTGTAGGATCTTTTCCAAGAGTGATTGCGACCACCTTGATAATTGTCTCTGCGGGGAACGCAAAGTGGTTTTCTTTGAAGCGGCCTCTCATGTCCTTCACAGCGACATTAAAATCAAAATCTCCTGACCATGTTAAGGCCCGCATAAAGTCAACACGACTCAGGCCAGTGCCAGTGCTATTGACTCTCTCAAAAATCTCAACAACTTCATCCAAACTTGAACTAGTAATAGTTACTATTGGCAGTAGGTAGTCTTGGAAGGCAGCTTGTAGTTCCAGGGACGCATCAATTAGCTTCTCGGAGTCTACGGTCTTCGCCATCGCACTTTGGGCTTCAAGCAGTCTTCTAGGCACGAACAGGTCTGCGAGCCTAACGTTCGCGGGGTTATCCGTGTCTACGTCGCGACTAAACAGAAAGACTTTCTGCACTAAATCAAAAACTATGTTCAGACTGTCCACTACATTAGGTGCGAAAAAAGCACCAAATAGAGTTGACAGTCTTTGTATGCCGTCTAGCACAAAGCTCGTGTTATTGCTAGCGTCTATGTGTGGGAACGGTAGTGGAGGAAGGTCTTCAAATTCGGACTGCTCATCCACAATGTGAAACTGTTGTTCATCGAGCTTGTCTACCTTCCACAGCAAAAGATTCCCTATGGGGTAGCCTTGATAGACGCTGTTGAGCAGTTGCACGATCTGATCGTCTTTCCAAACGTATCCCCTCTGGAATGCTGGAACCCTTATCTCGCCACTCTGGATGCGACGGAATATGGTTGTAAGATGCTGAACCTCTGGGGCAGGAATAATAGATCGCTTTGGTGTGTTACTCGTCATTATTTTCTTTGACCTTTGTGTTCCAGTTTCTTACTTCAAGGATTATCGCCTCAAGCATGTGCAAGGTGTGCCCCATGTAGCTAGGCTTGAAGCGGGGGGAGGAATAGTCCCATTGCCAAGGCGCTATAGGCTCTTCGATCTTGATACGCAATTCTTCGTACAACCCATGTGTCAAATCATATAATACCTCCTGTGGTTGTGTTGTGAGTTGAACTTCCACCATCATTTCTGTATCAAGATTCCTAACACCATTACCATCAACTATCATCAGTCCAACAGGAATCCAGACGTAAAAATGGTAAGCGTAGTACCCCCCCTCCCTATTGTGGGGTTTAATTTCTGACTTGACACCACATTCCCCGGCTAGTTCTTTCAACCTCTCTGCTAAAAACTGCGGCCCATCGATGAACTTACAGACTAATCTACAACGAATTATGTCATTAATCCTGCCATACCAGTTTGATGGGGTTATCCAATCACCCTCGGGAGGAGAGGGATAATTATCGTTACTCAGAACATTTTGGCGATAACTTTTGTTGATGACCGAGCTGTACTCTTTTGTGTCAAATACAACTTCCTTGAAGGGACTCATGAGCAATTCAACTTGAAAGCTTTGTTTATAAAGCTCGCAAGCACTTTTGATGCGCCCATCGAACTGAGCGAAAAATCCGTGCCCATTCACGCTGTTACGAGCATTCCCAGAGTTCAAGATATAAAGTCGCTCCGTTTCCCCTGTGTGTAAGTTGAGGTCTAGTTTGGACCTGAGCCAATCGGGATACTCATCGAACGAAGGTTTTTTGTTTTGACCTGAAGTTGCGGGCGTCGCCTCGATGGAAACCATCGGCTGAACGACAGCCTCTGTTGAGTTTGATGTGGTTAAATCTACGTTAGAGTTGTCGCGTAGCAGAAAACGGCTTCTTTTAGTGTAAACTGAGCCTATGTTGACCTACGAGAACCTCGCCGCCCGTCCTGCCGCCTTCGCCAGTCTGAGCGGCTTCACACTCGCCGACTTCGA
>JAYVPP010000113.1:0-2990 GCA_043757305.1 Candidatus Kaiserbacteria bacterium | reverse complement strand
CCCACTGGATGATAGCCCGCAGGAAGTCCATGCTTGTCTGTCAAGGGCTCACCCTCATCACTGTACCGGGAGAGGAGTGTACGTGCCGGTTTTTTCGTATTGTAAATAACCACATCAAACACAGAAGGGGCACCGTAGTGCTCAAGCGCCCTCACATAGTCAGCGACAGAGAAGTCATCCGTATGTCCGTGTTTGTTCATGAGGTTTGCAACGTACACTTTTTTCGCTTTTGCTTTTGCGAGTGCTTTCCCAATACCTGGCACGAGAAAGTTTGGTATCAATGATGCATAGAGATTTCCAGGACCTACAACGATAAGGTCTGCTTCAGCAACGGCTTTGAGAGCCTTTGGGTTTACACGTGCTTTTGGCGAAAGCGAAAGTGACTCGATGCCAAAGCGCGAAAGGAGCTGGTACGATGTGATTTCGTGCTCTCCTGTGAGCACTTTGCCATTTTTTAGTTTTGCATGGAGTCGCACCTTTGAAAGCGTCACTGGTACTACTGATCCTTTAATCTTTAAAATATCACCGACGGTATCAAGCGCCTTATCGAGACTGCCAGTCACCTGCTCGAGTGTACTAATGAAAATATTCCCGAAGCTATGTCCCGCAAGACTCCCTTTTTCATAGCGATGATTAAAAAGTTTGCGCAGCACTGTGCCGTCTTTTGCAAGCGCTACGAGACACTGGCGTAAGTCACCAGGTGGCAGCACTCCAAACTCGTCACGAAGAATCCCCGTAGAGCCGCCGTCATCTGCCATAGTAACGATGGCGGTGAGCGAGAGATGCGGATATTTTTTGAGTCCTGAAAGCACCATAAAGGTTCCTGTCCCGCCGCCAATCACTACTACATTTTTCTGTTTTGTTTCCATATGAAGCTATAACACAGCCACTCTTTAAAAAGGTGCGCCAGTGAGTACTGTTTCGAGGAAGCGAGTCCGAATATCCTGCGCAACAGTATTCCATTCATACCGGGTGCGCACCATTTCAAAGGCGCGAGTGGTCACGATGTCGCGTGCTGCACGATCGCCTTCTATGTCGCCGAGTGCTTTTGCTATATCTTCAGGAGAATTGATGCGAACGACCCAGCCCGTTTGCGTCGCAGATTCATTTTTCCCAAACAGAAAATCAGCAATGCCACCAGCACGAGTGCCGATGACGGGGAGTCCTGCGGCCATCGCTTCAATAAAAGAGTTGCCCATACCTTCAGTACGCGATGGCCGCACAAAGACGTCACATACGTGAAGAAACTTCGGAAGCTCGGAGAGAGGGACGTACGAGTGTTCGTGATAGCGGTCACTGACACCGAGCTTTAGAGCGAGAGAGCGAAGCGCGCGCTGCTCACTCCCTTCACCCACTGCGAGAAAGTGTACGCGCTGTGGCAGGAGTGGCAGCGCGCGCACCACTACATCAAGTGCGTTCTTATGCACCAAACGTCCAGTATGCACAAGCCAAAGGTCGCGCTCTCGCTTTCCTACCAACGCAGCAATTTCTGTTCGTACTTCCTCTGAAATGGGAGCAGCAAAAGTACTCACGTCCACACCGTTTGGAATCACCAGTACCTCACCTGCAAACCCGAGCTCGCGAGCCCAGTCTGCAAGAAATGTTGAAATTGCCTGCACCGCGGCAGCATGACGAAACGCATATCGCACCAGAGGCATAAACGGAATAATGTGGAGCCGGGAAAATACATGCTCATGTGAGTCGCCCTCTTGCAGCGTAATGCCATACGGGACGCGCATCCCAAAGAAACGTGCGCATACAATAGGTAATGTCATATAGGACATCATTGCCCATGCAGCATCAAAGCGCTCCTGCGTGTGGAGGCGGCTCGCTTTACGCGCCGCACGTAGCACAAAAAGCATTTTTGAAAGATATAAGAGCGGCTTTGATCGACGCGTAAGCATTGCTTCGCGCACACTCCCCACTCGATGTACCATTACATGCCCAATCTGTTCCACTGCCGGCTGGTCTGGGGAAAACCGCATCGTCACCATATGAAATGCAATATCATCCTCCGCAATCCGATCAGTAATTTCGTGAATAGCTACCTCAGCTCCGCCGACATTTTTCGGGTAATACGCGAGTGAAAAAATGAGAACCTTTTTTTGCATACACTAGCGAGTATATGCTTGTTTCAAATCTTCAATATATTCCCCGAGAGTATGCTTTGGTGCCCACCCGAGTGCCTTGGTGCGTTCTGCCACAACAGATGCATTCATGCGGTTACCCTTTCGTGGAGGGAGCATAGTAACCTCACCACCGAAAAGTTTTGCAACATCAAGTACCGAGAAAGCCTCTGGAGAACCGATACCAAACTCATCACCAGTACCCTTTTCACCCACGAGCGTAATGCCTTCAATGATGTCGTCGACATGCGTAAAATTTCGCATCTGTGTTCCTGGCTCGACCACGGGAAGTGGCTCAGCGTGTTTCATCTTCTCGTCAAAAATACTGATGAGCGTACCGTACGTACCCGAACGCTCACGCGGACCGTAGACATTATAGAAATACGTAATCGCATAGTTAAGACCAAACCATTCGCCGTAGTTTTTTACTAGCTCGGTGTTGGTTGCCTTTGTCCATGCATATGGACCCTGGTCGCGGCCTTTGCCTTCATCCGCAAACTTAGTTGACGACCCAGCGTACACAAGCTTTGCGACGTTATTTATTCGACAATACTCAAGCACTCCAAACGTACCATTCATATTTAAGTCCCACACAAGTGCCAGGTCATCAAAACTTTTTTCAACACGCGCGTACTCACCGAGATGGAAAATGATGTCAGGAACATCGGGCATGTGTACTGCGATGTCCTTGGTGTGCCCTTCACGATACTCTACCCCGGGGATGTGGTTTTCCTTGGTGCCGGTAAAGTAGTTGTCGAGTGAGATGACGCAGTAGCCATCACGAAGGAGCCGTTCGCAAAGATGCGAACCCACAAACCCGGCACCACCAGTCACCAAAGCGGTCTTCATATATAGCTGTATACT
>JAYVPP010000112.1:0-3075 GCA_043757305.1 Candidatus Kaiserbacteria bacterium | reverse complement strand
GCAGGTACGGGCAACTTTGCTGCGGTGGTCTTGGTGGCACCTCGTTCGGCTGCTGTTTCAACGCTTTGCTTTCTCTGTTATAAACTTATCTGTAAACTATGGCTGGATTAAAACAGATTAAAGCCAAGATTCGCTCCACAGATCGTACCCGAAAGGTGACGAAGGCTATGGAAGCTGTGTCTGGCGTAAAAATGCGCAAGAGTCAGGAGCGTGCATTTGCAGGGCGACCATACGCCCATGCGGCACTCTCCATACTTTCTCGTGTGGCTCCCTCGCTGCTTCAGCTCAACCATCCGCTGACTGAAATGCGCGGAGGCTCACGCACACTCATCATTCTTATCACGAGCGATAAAGGCCTGGCCGGAAGCCTCAACGCAGCAGTACTCAAAGAAGCAGTCGCTGCAACAGCGGGTATGAAGAAAGAAGATATCAGCTTTATCTGTTTGGGAAAGCGTGGGTACGAATTTTTCCAGAAGCGCGGGTACCGTATCCTTTCGCATCGCATCAACCTTAGTGACAACGTTTCAATAGACGATCTTTCGACCATCACCGATGAAGCCGTGCGACATTTCATCGCAAACGAAACAGACCGCGTCGTAGTTATCTACTAAAACTTCAAGTCGACATTTGAACAAAAACCGACTCGCTCAACTATGCTCCCGCTTAATATCGAGACACTGAAGCAATGCGTCGCTGATATCACTCCAAAGACAGGGAAATATTCTTTTGCGCAGGCAGACGATGCACCTGCTTCTTACTCCGTGGAGCCAAGCGAAGACGCTATCCTCGGCGACCTCCTCCCAAGGCTCTCGCGCGTCATGCTCTACCACGCGATGCTCGAGGCAAAAGCGTCCGAACACTCCGCACGTATGGTTGCCATGAAGAACGCATCGGACAAAGCAAAAGACGTCTCGAAGTCGCTTAACCTCAAATTTAACAAAGCACGACAAGCAGCCATCACAAGAGAAGTTTCAGAAATCACCGGCGGCATCGAGGCAATGGCTCAGGCAGAATAAAAGACAGAATAAATTAAATCTTAATCATCACTAATACTAATTTTATGAAGGGTATCATCAAGCAAATCATCGGTCCGGTTGTCGACATTCACTTTGAAGGTGGCGTGCCAAACCTCGAAAATGCGCTCACCGTAAAACGTGAGGACGGTTCTGTGGTCACGCTCGAAGTTTCCCAGCACCTCGGTCTCGACCGTGTCCGTGCTATTGCGATGGATGATACCCAAGGCCTCATGCGCGACATGGAGGTGCTCGACACTGGCGCACCTATCTCGGTGCCGGTGGGAGAGAAAGTGCTCGGCCGCTTGATGAGCGTGCTCGGAAAGACTCTCGACGGAAAGGGCGACATCGAGGGTGCGCCCACACTCCCAATCCATCGCGAGGCTCCGGCCTTCACCGAGCAGTCTACAAAGACTGAGGTCTTCGAGACAGGCATCAAAGCCGTCGACCTCATGGCTCCGTTCATTAAGGGTGGTAAGGTTGGTCTCTTTGGAGGCGCTGGCGTAGGAAAGACAGTGCTCATTCAGGAGCTCATCCGTAACGTTGCAACGGAGCACGGAGGCTACTCAGTGTTTGCCGGTGTCGGAGAGCGCGTACGTGAAGGAAACGACCTGTATCACGAAATGGCAGAGTCCGGCGTGCTTGCAAAGACGGCACTCGTGTTTGGACAGATGAATGAAGTGCCAGGCGCTCGCGCTCGCGTGGGCCTTACTGGCCTCACTATGGCTGAATACTTCCGTGACCAGGGAGGTAAGGACGTGCTCTTTTTCATGGACAACGTATTCCGCTTTACTCAGGCTGGCCAGGAAGTGTCGTCACTCCTCGGCCGCGTGTCTTCGGCGGTGGGTTATCAGCCGACGCTCGCAGAGGAAATGGGTCGCATGCAAGAACGCATCACCTCGACCTCAAAGGGCTCTATTACGTCCGTACAGGCCGTGTACGTACCAGCAGATGACTTTACCGACCCAGCACCTGCCACGACTTTCTCCCACCTCGATTCAACCGTAGTACTTTCTCGCCAGCTTGCATCGCTCGGTATTTATCCAGCTATCGAACCATTGGACTCTGGCTCTGCTGCGCTCGACCCATACATCGTGGGTGAAGAGCACTATCGCGTGGCTTCAGAAGCAAAGCTTGTGCTTCAGCGTTACAAGGATCTTCAAGACATCATTGCCATTCTTGGTATCGAAGAGCTTTCAGATGCGGACCGCCTCACGGTAAACCGCGCTCGAAAAGTACAACGCTTCCTTTCACAGCCCTTCTTTGTGGGTGAAGTGTTCACCGGTACACCAGGCGCATATGTACCCCTTGCAGAGACTATCCGCGGCTTTGGTGAGATACTCGCTGGGAAGCACGACGACAAGCCAGAGTCCGCGTTTTACATGAAGGGAACAATTGACGAAGTTACTGGCTAGTTTGAAGCATTGCGTTGTTGTGGAGCCTCTGGAGTTCGTCGTCATAGGGTCACCTATGTCTCCTCACCCCAATCTCCACGCCTCGCACTGCATCAAACTATCTTCGTAACCTGGAGACATTGGAGAGATTTAGCTTAGCGAACAACATATGAACCCATTTACTCTTATCATTACCGCCATCGACGCACCGCTCTACAACGGAGATGCATTTTCTGTGTCCCTTCCCGGTGAAGATGGTGCAATGACTGTCCTTGCACACCACCAAGCACTCATCACTCGCCTGAAAGAGGGGACTATCCTTGTAAAAGATGCGGGAGGGGAGCAATCCTTTCCAGTAGAAGGAGGTGTCGTTGAAATTGCCAACAACAAAGTGACGGTGTTGCTATAGAGAAAAGCCGCTCAATTTTGAGCGGCTTTGCAAGTTTAGACCTCAAGACATTTTTCACATTTGGTGGCAATATCGAGATATGATTGGAAGAGCTTTTTCAATAACCATATGAGCGGTATTGATACTCCATAGAGTGCCAGTCCGATACTGCCAAAGAACCCTAAAAATACCACAAAAATTGAACACCACACCACACGGAACGGCAAAATCGCCATTGTGGTAAGTATGTATATAGCGACTCCTTCACTATCTAATTTTT
>JAYVPP010000111.1:0-3136 GCA_043757305.1 Candidatus Kaiserbacteria bacterium | reverse complement strand
CGGGCAGCGTACCGAGCTGATCTTTGTTTATTTCATCTTCAAAGATTTTGATGTAGCGCTTGTGTACCCAGTTGTGGTCGTTCGAACGCGCTTCGCCGAGGTCATGAAGCAGACACATCATCACGACCTTATAGGGATCAACACCTTCAAGCTTCGCCAAATGCCACCCAATGAAGGCTACACGAAAACTATGCGTTGCAATGTTATCTGTCACATCGTCGGTAAGGAGTGTCTGGCGATGGATGCGCGGCACGCGGCGAAGCGTCCCTACCTCAAAGAGAAACTGCGCGATACGTGAGCCATCATTCTTCTTTTTTACATTCTTTTTTTGCAATGGTTTTTCTATAATAGACATCATACCTTCTGAACAGAATTCGTACAAAAACTCGTGCTTCCGCAATTTTCTAGGTATGGCATACTGGTGTTCCTATGGCGACACTCGGTACTCGGTCCGTCACCTACGCCCTCGTCGGTAATGGTTTCATCACAGTGCTTAAGCTGGTGGGCTTTTTCCTCTCAGGCTCAGCCTCGCTGTTTGGTGAGGCTGTACACTCACTTGCCGACACACTCAACCAGTCACTCCTCCTTCTTGGTATTAAACTCTCGGTCAAAAAGGCTGATGGTAAATTTGCATATGGATACGGCTCAGAACGCTTTTTGTGGGCACTCATTTCAGCATGCGGTATTTTCTTTTTGGGTGCGGGCATCACCATCTACCACGGCATCGAAGCACTTTATTCACAACATGAGATATACGTATCCCCCATAACTATCGGCATACTCATGCTCTCACTCCTGATTGAGAGCTATACGCTCCGTACTGCATATCTCGAGCTCGTAAAACATTCTGACGAAAAGAAAATGCTCGAGATTATTCGGCACGGCGACCCCGTCACAGCCGCAGTCGTCTTCGAAGACGCTGCGGCTGTGGTCGGCGTCTTAATTGCGCTCGGCTCTCTTCTGCTCGCGTCACTCACCCACTCGCCACTGTTTGATGCTGCGGGTTCCATTCTCATCGGTATTCTCCTTGGGGTCATTGCGCTGTACCTCATCGCAAAGAACCGTGAGTTTCTTTTGGGTAAAGCAGTGCCCGAAAAAATCACTAAAGAAATCATTGAGATGCTTGAAGACTCACCCTATATAGAAAAAGTACTCAACTTCAAAAGTGAGGTGCTCGATATAGGCAAATACCACATTAAGTGCGAGGTGGAGTTTAATGGCGCAGCACTCCTCGAGGAGATCATGGAACAAGACGACCTGCGCGAAGAATACGAAAATATTAAAGATGACTTTGAAGAATTTAAAAAGTTTGTCGTATACCAGACGAACCGTATTCCCCGACTCATTGGACGCAAAATAGATGAGATAGAAAAAGAAGTAACCGAAGCCTATCCGCAGATTGTAAACCTCGACATTGAGCTCAATTAAAAAGAGGCCTGGGACTTCGTCCCAGGCCTCTTTTTAATTAGCGTTTCGGAAACCACGGGAAAAAAGCATTTGTTGTTTTTTTGTATACTTCAAAGTTTGGATTTCCTTCAAAACGTTTTTCGAGCATTGGTATACCCGATACCTTGAGGATAAGGAAAGTAATCATAAGTGGACTTACGATTGCAAAAAAACCAAACGGTACTGAGAGAAGAATAATAAAGATTCCCCACCATTGTGTCACCTCACCAAAATAATTTGGGTGGCGTGTATAGCACCACAGCCCCGAAGAAAGAACCATCTCTTTCGGCGGCTTACTCTGTATAAACGCATCGAGCTGGCAGTCGCCGATGCCCTCGAAGAAAAATCCAAGCGCCCACACAAGCGTGCCAGCAAATACCAATGCGAGTGAAATCCCAGGTTTAGCAAAGACACTCAAGTGAAGAAGTGGATACCCTACAACAATCATCAAAAATCCTTGAAGCAGATATACCTGAAAATAGCTCCTGAGATAAAACCATTTTCCCCAGGTCTCGCGCCACACGCGGTAGCGAGGGTCCTCGCCCTTCTTGATGTTGCGCAAAAAGATGCGAAGTGTGAGCCGCGCACCCCACACCACCACAAGCAGAAGTACGATGCTCGTCGTGGTCGAGTGAACACTCCGAAGTACATACCCGACTACTCCCACGAGCACAATACCTGTCCCCCACGCGATATCCGCAATATCATTTCGCTTAATGATGACCGAAAGAAAAAAGAGCAGTGTGACAAAAATACCTATAACACCGACTGCAGTAAGAAGAACTGGGATCATAAAAACTTATGAGATGAAAAACTTCCCCACAGTGTAGCTAACTGCTGCAACACTTGCAGAAAGTACTGCACCCCAACACATGTCGACAATAGAAAGTGTGAGCGACCAGTTCCTCAGTGTCGCGAGGTTCGTAAGGTCATATGTCGCGTACGCAAAGAAACCAAAGAGTGCTCCGTGCATAAGTGCGTACGAGAGCGACCCACGACCGAGCGCCGGCACCACTACAAAGATGCAGAGACCGAGTGTATAAACGAGATAAAACACTGCTGCTGCGGGGAGCATTGGCGCAAAGAGATCGCCGAGTCGTGAGCGATAAAAGTCTTTTGCGATAACGAGAAGCCACAGTCCATCGATGGCAAGAAAGGCGATGATTGAACTGACATATACAAGTGCATAATTGAAGATTGTCATAGATATAGTATAGCGCCTCTCAGAAGCTGTGCCATATATTTTCTGCAAGAAGCGTAACCAGATATGAATAGAGGTGCAGTAAGCTTCACAGAGAAATGTATCAGCACTAGACCCTCCTTGCTTTTGGACTAGCATATGTTAAAAACCTGGTGTATACTTAACTTTGTTAAGTATACACCAGGTTTTCCAATCTACTAGCGACATATATTTCAACCTCATTTTTCACTTTCATGAATATCTTTCAGAAAATACTCACCTACAAAAAAAGTACTAGTACGTACGCTGTTGGTCTCGTACAAGCGAAGGCGTATCGTACGCTCAAACAAAAAACAAACGCTTTTTTAGCGCCCCATGAGCTCACTGCTTCTGAATGGGCGCTTCTCGGACTTCTCTTTGAAACACCAGATGGTCATACCCTCACTGATATTTCTATTGCACTTGGAGTAAAAGGACCGATGGTGTCACGAATGGTTACTGCGCTTCTTG
>JAYVPP010000110.1:0-11752 GCA_043757305.1 Candidatus Kaiserbacteria bacterium | reverse complement strand
TTCGGTGTGTATTGAAGGAGCGCCTGTGCCCGACTAATATCAGCGCCAGAGTCTGTGATATCCCCTCCTCGTGCGGGAATATACGACACCGGGCCCCCAATCAGTGCGGCAAGCTCGTTTAAGGTCACACTCGTACCAGAGGCGATGTTGAGAATTTCTCCGTGCCCAACTGACTGCGAGCATGCGGCGAGAATATACGCCTCCGCCATATCTGACACGTGTACAAAGTCACGTGTCTGCGCACCATCTCCAGTAATGAGGAGCGGGGTCCCTTCTGCACGCATCTTCATAAACCGCCCAATAACACCGGCGTATGGACCTTCCGGATTCATGCGGGTGCCGTAGATATTAAACGGGCGAATAGACACAGTCCCGATACCGTAAAGCGTACTCCATAGTGCCGCCATCTCTTCAGTCATACGTTTATACAGTGCGTATGGACTCAGTGGTTGCGGAACAAGATCCTCATGTACTTTAATTACAGATTGGTCGCCATATACAGCAGCTGAAGAGGTGAGTATGATACGCGGCTTATTTTCTTGGAGACGCACAGCTTCAAGTACATGGAGTGTTCCCTGTACATTTACATCAAAGTACTCGCGGGAATATTCTATTGAGTCAGTGACACTTGTGCGCGCAGCAAGATGGAAGATAAAGTCCACACCTTCACATGCAGCGCGAACTGCTTCTGCATCACGAAGGTCTCCCGAAATTGCAGTGACCCCACCGGCAATGTTTGCCAGCTTCCCCGCAGTCATGTTATCGAAAACAGAAACGGCTGCTCCTTCAGCGAGCAGAAGATCCACTAAGTGAGAACCCACAAAGCCAGCTCCTCCGGTAACCAAGCATTTTTTATCTTTAAGTCGATTCATAGTCTTATATTATGTGCCAGTGCGTCCCAGTACGGCTTTTATGGTTTTGAGTGTGATCTCAAGGTCGAGGAAAAACGAACGTTGCTTGAGATAATAGAGATCGAAGGAAAGCTTTGCAATTGTACGTTCCACGTCTATACCGCTTCGAGGTACTTCAAAATCAAGGATCTGCGCCCAGCCGGAGAGTCCGGGTGTAATGAGGTGACGCATCGAGTAGTAGGGAATTTTCTCTGCATACACTGCTGCGAGTGCGGGCATTTCTGGTCGCGGCCCAATGAACGAAAGATCCCCCCGCAGAATATTCCAAAATTGTGGTATCTCATCGAGGCGTGTTGTGCGCAAAAACTTTCCAACACGTGTATCTCTGAGTGAACTTTTAAGCGCATCGGCACCAGCATCCTTTCCGTTTTTTGTGCGGAACTTGTAGATGAACATCGGCTGGTTAAACTTCCCAACTCGTTCTGTTTTATAGAACAGCGAGCCACGATCGTCGAGCAAAATCGCAATATATACGAGTGGATAGAGTGGCAACGTAAGAAGGCCGAGCGTGAGCGCACCCGTAACATCAAAAAGACGCTTAAGCATGTCATCGAGTATATGCGGTGTGCGGGAAATATTTTCTAGTAGCCATGACTCCTTAATGAGCGACGGTGGAATGCGATGAAAAATCTGCTCATAGAGCTGGTGAAGGCTAACAAACTGTGCGCGCTGATCTAAAAACGTGAGCTCGTAAAATGTTGCCACTAGCGGGCGAGTTATTTCGCTGTGCATGTCACCAATGATAAGCGTGAAATGTTCTGCGCGAAGCCGCGCGCGAAGTGCTTCTTTCGCTTCCGCACTATCTGCAAATTGCCGCGGATCAAAAAGTTCTGCACCTACAAATTTAAAGAAACGACCTTCGTTTAAAATATGCATAAGCGCCGCTGACTCTTCGCCAACACCCACAATAAGGGCGCGCTCAGTACGACTCGCACCCAGAAATGGCGCAATGAATAGTCGCCACGCCACAATGAGTATTGTAGAAATACACAGATAGATAAAGAGAATCACTTTCGGTGAGAGACCAACCGGAAGTAAGAAAAATATAAGTGCTGCGAGTGTAATGTTGATAAGCTGCGAGCGAAGCACAATACCGGGAATAAGCTTTCGAGAAAAATTGACCCGTGTATCATAGAGTCCTGCAATCAAAAACACGATAGTCCAGAGACAGAAAATACCCGCAAATGTTTCGAGATGAAGTAGATACAAGTTGGTCGACGGCATTGCAGCGTATCTTGCATACAACGTCAAAAATAAGCTCACCGCGAAGACCGTGATATCACCAAAAAAGAGTGTCAGCGCGTTATTTTTTATCATACGTACTCGACTATCATACGCGGGGAACACGAGTCTGCAAGCTCCCCTGTTGGCTTCATATATGTGGTATAACTACCGAAATACATAAAGGGTGCGGCTATGGAAAAGAAAAAAAATCTCTACGTCATCACGAAATCCGACTGGGGAGCGCAAGAAGTGCGGGGCACTTCTTGCGCATGGCGCCTCCAAACCTCTAACGCATGAGTATGACAAACTCAAAGAAAAAAGTCTTGTATGTGATAACCAAGTCAAATTGGGGAGGCGCCCAGCGGTATGTCTGTGACCTCGCGACTAACCTTTCGACAGATATATTCGAAGCGGCGGTGGCAACGGGCGGTACCGGGCCACTCATAGACAAACTACACGTGGCAGGTATTCGTACTATTCTGGTACCAAGCTTTGTTCGTAATGTATCTCTTTTTCATGACATACGTACCCTACGAGAGCTCGTTACGCTTTTCCATGCCGAGGCTCCCGATATAATTCATCTCAACAGTGCGAAAGCCGTGAGCATCGGCGCGCTCGCGGGTCGTATTGCCGGAGTGCCACGCATCGTCGCCACCATACACGGCTCTGCGTCACGCGAGACCTGGCGCCCGTGGTGGCAGCAAACGCTCATTCGAGCGATTGAACGCATTTCACGTGCGCTTGCACACGAGACTATTGTAGTGTCTGCACAAGATGCTGTCCCCGGTACAACGCTCATTCACAATGGCGTGGATAATATTGATACTCTATCTCAAGAGAAGGCGCGGCACGAGCTCAATCTTCCGCAACAGGGATTTATTGTTGGCACCATCGGAGAACTGACAAAAAATAAAAATCAACTATTCCTCATTGACGCAGTTGGGGCACTCCCTGGAGGCAATATTATGCTCGCTATCATCGGTGACGGTGAACTGCGCACGGAACTTGAAATGTATGCACACACACACCCAACGCATGATATTCGTTTTCTTGGCTACAAAGAGAGTGCGGCACAGTACCTGCGTGCATTTGATGTATTCGTACTACCATCTCGGAAAGAAGGTCTTCCGTATGTGCTCCTTGAAGCTGGTCTCGCAGCACTCGCCGTGATCGCAACAAACGTTGGTGGCATTTCAGAAATTATTGAAGATGGAAAAACAGGTCTTCTGATACAACCCGGCAATCTTTCATCACTCACTACAGCACTGACACTTCTTATGGATAATACACAGCTGCGGCAAGAATATGGTGCTGCACTCCAAGAAAAAGTACGTAGCGAATTTTCACTCGAAAAAATGATAGCGGACACTACTGCTCGTTATTAAGCTGCCGTGAGCACTAAGTCTTCTACCCTTCGCACCCGCTTTGCGGAGCTGTTTTTATTCATGCCCATCAGCATGCCTACTGCGAGAAACTCTGTGATAAGGTGCGATCCACCATAGGACAGAAACGGCACCGTGGTACCTGTCACGGGCATGAGACCAATGTTCATACCAATATGTACGAGGAAGTGGCTTATGAGCAGTGTGGCGACACCCGCACCGAAAATGCGTTCGAAATTTGTCTCAGCATAGAGCGATATGCGTAAAACACGATAGACCACAATGCCAAAGAGCGAAAACAAAAACACGACCCCGGCAAACCCCCACTCCTCGGCAAAGGCTGCAAAGATAAAGTCTGTCTGATACTCGGGCAAAAAATGGAGCTTCGACTGTGTGCCGTAGCCAATGCCTTTGCCGAGGAGCTGCCCCGACCCCACCGCAATGGTGGACTGGTAGGCGTTGTACCCGGTGCCGCGCACATCGGCAAGCGGATGGAGGAATGTCAAAATGCGTTGCTTTTGATACTCCTTAAAGCCAAATAGCCACAACGCTGAAAAGAGCGTAATACCGACAAGGAATACTGCTCCCAGATGTTTCCATGAAATGCCCGCGACGAGCACAATGCCGAACCACACTGAGGCAATGATAATACCCGAGCCGAAGTCTGGCTGTACAAACACGAGAGCGAAAATAAAAAACATGTAGAGCCCCGACACCACAATATGCCGTAAGTCGCCAATAAGAATATGTCGCTTTGAAAAATACTTTGCGAGCACCATGATGAGCACGAGCTTCGCAGGGTCGGAAGGTTGGAGCGAAAAGAAACCGAGGTTGAATCGACTCTGCGCTCCGAGCGTTGTCTGCCCAACAACCAAAATGAGCCCGAGAGCAATGAGAATGAGTACATAGATATAAAACACACTATTACCCGTACGCAAAAACCGATAGTCAGGCACGACTGCTACTAACATAAAAAAAGTTGATACAGAGATCCACACGATCTGACGTGCAAAATAGCCGCCATCTCCCGAATGCGAATACATCGTCACGAGCCCGCAGAGCGATAACACTAGCACTGCGCCGAAGAGCGGGAAATCAAAACCCGAGAAAAGTGATTGTAACAATCGCATATCACTCGTTAGTCTGGTTTGTCTTGGTGATTATGTCAATAACCGCCGGGCCATCTTCACAGAGCGACTGTGATATTGCTTGGTATATCTGGTCTAAGGCAGCAGTATCGACTGCTTGGTAGGCATATTTATTGTTGGTCGCGAGCGTGGCAAGAAACGCGCCATTTGCCTCGCTTCCGAGGCCAATGGTGTAGACCTCTATCCCCCGCAACGCTGCCTCATGCGCCATACCGAGTGCATACTCTTCCGGTGTTATATCCTTCTTCTCTGGGGCGTTTGCTTTGCCGTCGGTAAGCAGCACGAGGACCTTACGTGCATTTGAATTGTGATGCTCTGAAGAGAGCTCAATAATGCTGGCGCGAATTGCATCTCCAATGTTCGTACTTCCGCGCTCCTCCTTTGGAGTCACAAAAAGCTTTGACACAATCGCCGCAGTAGAATCCTTATCGCTCTGAAGCGGTGACACAATTGCCGCTTCGGTAGCGAAGGTCACTATGCCACTTTGGTCGTAGGGCTTTAAACGACCTGCAAAGCCACTTGCCGCACGAAGCACCGACGCTATGGGCTCTGGCGGAGTACCACCATCGTTGTTCATACTTCCGGAGAGATCTACTGCAAGAATGACATCTGACGGCACCACGCAGCTACGGACTGTTTTAGCGATGGGCGTCGGCCACGTAAATGTCACGCTCTTTGTTTCTTGTCGCTTAAAGAATGGCACCACGGTACGAGATGCAGTGAGTGGGCTTCCCGCCGCGTCAAAAATAGTTGCGATTGCTTCGATATTTTGTACATCGTCGAGCGACTTATTGATGATCTTCGCTGCGAGCTTTGGTTTGTAGTCTGCATTAGTAAGCTCCTTCGACTGCACATCAAAGATTTCTTTTCCCTTCTCCATTTTTATCCAAAGAGTATTGAGATCAAAATCAAACGTTGTTTTAACAGGAGTACGCTCCCCAACATCGATACGGTCAGCAAAAACTGCGTACACATTTCCTGGAGGAAGTTTTGTATGACCTTCTACGGTGGTAATGACGTCGCCGCGGTCATCATAGAGCGTAAAGTGGTAGGGGATGTTTTCTGCACCTACGCCTTTGTTTCTGTTTTCCACATATGCGATGGCATTATAGGTAGCCTGCGCTCCAGGAAAGGCGCGGGCAAAACGCACAACTGGTGGCTGTACGTCGACCGCACAGACACGGGAGCATGCACCTCCACAGTCGACACCTGTTTCAGGACCATTTTTCGAACCATCAAAACATGTTGGCGCATGACGAAAATACGTCACGTATATCAGTAGCGCAACAAGTAAGAGAAACGCAAGCACGCCACTGCCGTAGATAAGCTTGCGCATCGCAGCCCACGGCCGTGCGTCAATGTGACGTTCGATGTTTTGCTCTAGATCATTCACTCCCTGCATATACATACATTGTAGCAAACTGCCCGCGAACACTTATGTGTTCGCGGGCATAAGGTACCTGCGACAACCTTTCGTCGAGCGAATGAGTGAGAAAGTGTCAGAACACTTTCGCAAGAGGTTGACAGATATTTTGAATTTTTTTGAAAAATATCGACAACCTGAACAGCTTCTGTGAGAAGACGTGAGAAGTCGAAGCAGAGCGAGACCTCTCATGACCGAGTGAGTGCTGACGACAAGACCGTGGGTGAGTATACCCCACGGTCTTTCCTCCCTATGATTTGCAACTTTAGTTGCACAAACAAAAACCTCTGAATTAAAATTCAGAGGTTTTTGTTTGCATCAGCACTCAAAGTTGGCGACAACCTACTCTCCCCCTTGCGGAGTACCATCAGCGGTTCGAGGCTTGACTGCCGTGTTCGGAATGGGAACGGGTATCTCCCTCGAAACTTATATCACCAACTTTCAATGCTGATTCTGCGTTCTTTAGTATATATGAATGTTCTGAAGTAATGCCATTCCGGAGAATGGCAGGAGAGCTACGATTCGACGCAGCCAAAGGGATCGGCGCCCCTCTGTTTCCGGCATGTATAATGCCCTCCCCTTTAATTTTGTGTGGTCCTCCCGGATGGATTTGAACCATCGCCTCCTTAGTCTCCCTCAGACAATGTTGAAAAAAGTCTAAGCTAAGTGCTCTCCATTAAGCTACGGGAAGGTTACACACAAAACGAACTGAATCACTTCAGAACATTCATATATTGCCTCATATCACGCAGTTTTCAAAATAAACAAAACTTCACATTGTCACTATCACTATTCCTTACAGGAATCACGTCCGATTAGTATATCTCAGCTGAACACATTACTGTGCGTACACTTGATACCTATCAACCTGATCATCTCTCAGGGGACTACGATTCCTCATCTCTGAGCTGGCTTCCCGCTTAGATGCTTTCAGCGGTTATCCATTCCGTACATAGCTACAGAGCGGTGCCACTGGCGTGACAGCTCTTAGACCAGAGGTACGTTCATCCCGGTCCTCTCGTACTAGGGACAAATCTCATCAAGAATCAACGCCTGCAGTAGATAGGAGACCAACCTGTCTCACGCACCTACTTCGACCCTCAAAAGAAAGAGGGTCTTCCCACATTACTGCGGGGATTGGACTATATCTTCTTCCACACCTTATGGAAGGTCAACGTGTAGTCTCTACGGGCCCAAATGAGGAATCGGAGGGAAAGCTTGCTTTCACTCTTGTTCCGAATGCAGGGTCCGCATCAATCTTTGATTGATACAGGGTGCACTCATGTGGTTCCCTCGGTATTGCCCTCGCTTACGCGATAGGGTTTCACCGAAATCAGTCAACTTCTCAGAACACATTGCTGTGCTCCGCCGCCGTGTTGATGTCATTATGAATATCGTCTCCACGATATTCCCTCGGGTTTAGATTGGTAGAGCATCCTTTCATTTCTGAAACGGTGCTCTACGGTCTAAACCCAGCTCACGTAACTTTTTAAATGGCGAACAGCCATACCCTTGGGACCTGCTCCAGCCCCAGGATAAGTTGAGCCGACATCGAGGTGCCGAACTGCTCCGTCGCTATGGACGCTTGGGAGCAACTAGCCTGTTATCCCCAGGGTAACTTTTATCGGGTAATCTCCGGCTGCATCTAACGCAGACCGTCGGTTCACTATGCTCCGCTTTCGCGTCTGTTTGACATCGACGTCTCACAGTCAAGCCAGCTTTTGCCATTGCACTATCGGTACGGTTTCCATTCGCACCTAGCTGACCTTTAGACCCCTCCGTTACTTTTTAGGAGGGTAGCGCCCCACTAAAACTGCCTGCCACGCACTGTCTCCATGTAGTTTTCCCTACACGGGTTAGAGACTGCCCGATTAAAGAGTGGTATTTCACTGACGAGTCCATAACAACCGAAATCGTTACTTCAACCTCTCCCACCTATGCTACACATTAATCAAACAGCCTCAATACGAAGCTACAGTAAAGCTCCTGGGGTCTTTTCGTCTAACTGCAGGTAACCGGCATCTTCACCGGTATTGTATTTTCACCGAGCAAGCCCTTGAGACAGTTCCCCAGTCATTACGCCATTCGTGCACGTCGGAACTTACCCGACAAGGAATTGCGCTCAGACATTCCTATGTATACTTTTTATAGTACGCACGTCTGGACTCTATCTTCATCCGTTTGCTTACGCAAAAGAGGATGTGTAACATTTGGTCTCTTGTTGGTTACATGTGGACAAACAATATATTTCTATACTGTAGGTAACTGGCGTTTAATTCTGTAAAACCTATAATCGTCCTAGTCCTAGAGCGTTCTTCCGCACAAATGAATGTGTGGAAAAACGCTCTACCTTAGAACGATTATAGTTATCGCTGACATTGACCGGGGCTTATACAACCCAGCCATACAGATTGCTCCATATGACCATTCGTATTTGACCTTCCGGCATTGGTCAGGCGTCACCCTCTATACATGGACTTACGTCTTCGCAGAGAGCTGTGTTTTTGTTAAACAGTTGCCAGGGAAACTTTAGCTGCGGCCCCATGCATTGCTGCAGAGGCAGGTCTTATCCCGAAGTTACGACCGCTTTTTTGCCGAGTTCCTTAAGGGCCTCTCACTCGTTCGCCTTACTCTTCTCGAGCTGACCACCTGTGTCGGTTTGTGGTACGGAAACATGATGCATAACCTTAGAAGTTTTTCTAGGAAGCGCGCTCCCCATGGTTTATTGTTCTTGCGAACAACTTCCCAAACAACTCGGACTCCTGATTAAACAGAGCAGTGCGGATTTTCCTACACCACGTCCTCGCTGCCCAGACGACAATCCAATAAGTCGCCATGAGTACAGCCCTTCGTCCCTCCATCGAACATCATATTGTCACGGAATATTAACCGTGTGTCCATCGCCTCCCCCATTCGGGATCGGCTTAGGCCCGACTAACTCTTCGCTGATCACCATCGCGAAGAAAACCTTGGTCTTTCGGCGGCGGGGGGTCTTACCCCGCTTGTGGTTACTTGTGCTTGCATTCTCACTTCTGTACGCTCCACCATGGTTCCCACCTTTGGCTTCAACGCGAGTACAGAACGCTCTCCTACCACTCGATCTGTCTTGCGACAGAACGAATCCGCGATTTCGGTAATATGCTTGAGCCCCGATCATCTTCGGCGCAAGGACTCTCGACGAGTGAGCTGTTACGCTTTCTTTAAATGATGGCTGCTTCTAAGCCAACATCCTCGCTGTTTGTGAATCCTCACCTCCTCAAGACGCACTGAGCATATATTTAGGGACCTTAATCGGCGATCTGGGCTGTTCCCCTTTTGACCAATGGAGCTTAGCCCCCATAGTCTAACTGCTGCGCTTATACGTACCGGTATTCGGAGTTTGATAGGACTCACGAGATTTCTCCCTGTTGAGTCCTTCCAGTGCTCTACCCCCGGACGGAACACGCAACGCCAACCCAAAAGCTGTTTCGGAGAGAACCAGCTATTACGGAAATCGATTAGCTTTTCACTCCTTACCTCAAGTCATCCCATAGTTTTGTACGGCTAATGGGTTCGGGCCTCCCGCACTCTTTCGAGTGCGTTCACCCTGCTCAAGGCAAGCTCTTCCCGCTTCGGGTCGTATCCGTTCTCTGTTATGTCGCGCTATTCACACTCGCTTTCGCTTTGCCTCCGGGGGTATACCCCTTAGACGAAGAAAACAGATACACTCGCAAGCTCATTCTTCAATAGGCACGCCGTCGCCAGGTTGCCCCAGCTCCGACTCCTTGTAAACATATGGTTTCAGATCTATTTCACTGTCCTCACCGGACTACTTTTCACCTTTCCCTCACGGTACTAGTTCACTATCGGTTTCTAGAAATATTTAGCCTTAGGAGTTAGTCCTCCCAGATTCATACGGGCTATTCATGTCCCGAACTACTCAGGAACAACAACAAGAAAGTCGATGTGATGTCGCATACGAGACTATTACTCGCTGGGGTCGCGCTTTCCAACGCGTTCTGCTATCACACCAATTGGTAACTTTCCTCAACTAAATGACGCTGTCGTCCTACAACCCCGCCTGTGTAAACACCGACGGTTTGGGCTACTTCCCGCTTCGCTCGCCGCTACTAAGGGAATCGCAAGTATCTTCTTCCTGATCTTAATGGCAATTCAGTACCACTTTAACCTCAACCTCTCTATGAAGAGATTAAAGAACTGTTTGTAAATCAAAATATCATACCGCCTGCAACAGGACTTCCATTTTGTGGAATGTCTTTGATGTGTATCACGAAAGATTCGGGAATCGAATCTGTCTCTTTTGATTTCACCTGCACATGAATCTCCATTCCGTTGGCGCCATAATGTTGCGCCAACGAAACAATGAAACTGTGCGTGCGTTTTTTGATTTGCTTCATCTATCTTCTCCACTTTGTTGTTGAGGACAAAGTGGTACTGAATTTAGTTAGACCAGAAAGAAAATACCTTTTATTGCTTTCTTTTCCTCCAGGTACTGGAATGTTTTACTTCCCTGGGTGCGCTCCTGACTTACGTCAGGTCTCTCATTCGAGAGGGGTTTCCCCATTCGGAGATCCTCGGGTATAACGGTTGTTTGGCACCTTACCGAGGCGTATCGCCGCCATACTGCGTCCTTCATCGCTTTCTAGAACCTAGGCATCCACCATACGCTCTTATTATTCCTGTAAGGAATAATGATAACCACAATGTGAGTTCTATTTATTTTTATTGCGCAATTCTTCATTGCGCATGCACCGTTGCATTGTTCGACGTCCGAAAAGACCCCATTGTATTGGGATACTAAATTACGCGAACGCAACGATGCGTTTGTTCACACTCCACCATCACCCACTTATCATAGGGACGATGTGTGTGAACACCTGCGTGATATGAGATCGGACGAGACCAACGCTTGTCCGACTCTTTCCATGAGTGCACAAGTAAACTTGCGCAAACACTTCAAGATTTTTCAACGATCACGCGTTCACTTTTGAGTAAGAAAAAAAGCCGCTTCTGGCGGCCATAGAAATCCCCTACGAGATACCTACAGTCGCTTTGTTGCTTCTTTTTGTATACTCATAAACACGTAGCCACGAGTATACACGACCAAAAGAAAAGCGTCAACTGCCCCGTTTGGGGAGTTGACGCTTTGGGTCTGGCTGGGGTCATGTAGGGTCGTTTTTGGGCAAAAAAGGCTTATGCTGCGAGTACTGCCGAGGCCGGAAAAACGGCCTCGTGGAGCACTGCGCCGACGTAGGTGCCAGCATGGAGGGCGACAATTGCCTTACGCCATGCCATTGTTAGCTGTGCATAATGAGTGTCAATATCGGTCTCACTAGCGTCTTTGGCAAGATCATGAGCAAAACCGAGATTCAATTCCTCAAATTGTCTCAGGCAGTAGATAGATGACACAGCTTTTCCGTAGCCGCATCCCTCTACCTGTGCAAGAACACAACTGTAGGTATAGCCCATATCAAGTTTGGCAAGATCGACGCCAAGGTGCCAACCTGGTTTGACCTTATTCAGAAACGCAACGCCTTGTGCAACGCGAGCATCAAAGCTCGAAGCTGGATTTTGAAACATTAGAAGAACTCCCTTTGTTGAACGACTTATACTGTACTCGTGGAATAAAAAAAACGCAACCGCGTGCCCATACGGGCACGCGGT
>JAYVPP010000109.1:0-3279 GCA_043757305.1 Candidatus Kaiserbacteria bacterium | reverse complement strand
TCTGGGTTTAAAAGTGTCTCGACTGTGGCCGCGCCCCGGATACAGCCGTTGCTTTTTTGAAAATAATCAGTATACTGAGCCCTAGCTTAAAGAAAAGACCTACGTCCCTTCCTAAATGTGAGCGTTTGCGCTCGCGGGGACCACTAGGCACGAACTCACCGCATCGCGGGCCTCGTGCTTGTGCTGCGGTTTTCGTTTTAAGTGCATTAGCAATAACCAACTTTGGTATTCCCATGAAATTTATTTTGGGCACGAAGGAGGTCATGACACAGCTGTTCGATGAACATGGCGTGGTCCGCGCAGGAACCGTCATCAAAGTTGAGCCGACTGTCGTGACACAAGTTCGTACAAAGGACGTGGACGGCTACGAAGCTGTTCAGATCGCAACCGGCGCTCAGAAGGAGCATCGCGTTGCGAAGGCACAAAAGGGACATGCAGGGGGAGCGTATAAGTTCTCTCGCGAGTATCGTCCCGCACTCACCACGGACTCTATCGGTGGAATTGAAAAAGGCGCAACACTAAACGCAGCCGTGTTTGCTCCAGGAGACACAATCGCTGTCTCAGCAATTACCAAAGGAAAGGGTTTCCAGGGAGGTGTTAAGCGTCACGGCTTTGCCGGTGGACGCGCATCTCACGGTCAGAAACACTCACTTCGTGAGCCAGGAGCTATCGGTGGCGCAGGTCGCGCAGGCGGTCGCGTCGCAAAGGGTCAGCGCATGGCAGGACGTATGGGTGCAGAGCGTGTCACAGTTAAAAATCTCACGGTGCTCGCGGTCGACCCGGAGAATAACATACTCGTCGTATCAGGCGCAGTCCCAGGACGAAAGGGAACTGTTGTTGAGATACGCGGTATCTAACTCTTCTACATATGGATGCAATAATCTATAACGCACAAGGAACAGAAGCAGGAAAGGTAACACTTCCCGAGTCTGTCTTTGGTGTAGCATGGAACGCAAACCTCGTTCACGAGGTGGTCGTGTCTATGCAGTCGAACGCTCGCACAGGCACTGCACACACAAAGTTTCGTGGTGAAGTTTCCGGCGGTGGAAAGAAGCCATGGAAGCAAAAGGGTACAGGTCGCGCTCGTCACGGCTCATCACGTTCACCTATTTGGGTAGGCGGCGGTGTTGCTCACGGTCCTCGCACTGAAAAGATCTTCACTAAGAAGATCAACAAAAACACTCGCGCAAAGGCACTCGCCGTAACGCTTTCAAAGAAGTATGCCGATGGTTCGGTTATCTTCGTCGATTCGTTTGGCCTTACAGAGCCAAAAGCAAAGACTGCTCGTGAAGTGATTGTGAATCTTGGAAAAGTCATGAAGGATCTTCCTCGCAAGCGCAAGAACGCAGCACTCGTCGTGCTCGCAGCTCGCGATGCTGCTACTGAAAAGAGTCTTCAGAACTTCGGTAACATCGAAGTTGTGCAGGCAAAGGATGTGAATCCAGTCGAGGTTCTCACCTACAAGTACGTTATTATTACGAGCCCTGAGGCTGCACTTGCGACACTCGTGTCGCGCGTCGCATCGAAGGCCGCTCTCGCTAAGAAAAACTAATATGGCTCTCTTTGGAACAAAGAAGGCTGCAGCTCCAAAGGCTGCAGATAAAAAGAAAAAGACCACAGAGGTACATATCGGCGATCTTTCGTGGGTGATCAAGAAGCCTCGCATTACTGAAAAGGCAGCACTCCTCGGCGATAAGAATGTCTACGTGTTTGAGGTTGCCCGCGATGCCACAAAAACTGATGTGAAGAACGCAGTTGAGAAGCAATTTAAGGTGATGCCGAGCAGGGTGAATATCGTTAATCGTGTTCCTCGCACCACGAAGTCTGTCTCGCGCAACCGCACGGTGACAGTACGTGGACTTCGCAAGGCGTATGTCTACCTCAAAAAGGGAGATACGATTAACCTCATCTAATCTTTTCTAAGAATCTACGATGAAATCATATAAACCAGTAACTCCAGGTCGCCGCGGTATGACAGTGGTGTCATACCGTGACCACCTGACGACAAACAAAAACGCACCGAAGAAGTCGCTTACGAAAGGAAAGCGTTCTACCGGTGGCCGCAACTCTCAGGGACGTGTCACCAACATGTACCGTGGTGGTGGTGTGAAGCGTGTACTCCGTACCATTGACTTCGTTTTCGAGAAGAAGGACATGGAGGCACGTGTTGAGGCTATCGAATACGATCCATTCCGTACTGCGTTTATCGCCCTCGTTATGTACAAGGACGGTGAGCGTCGCTACATCGTGGCACCAAAGGGTATGAAGGAAGGTGATACTTTCATCGTGTCTGAGGATGCACGTGTAAAGATGGGCAACCGTCTTCCACTCCGTAAGATTCCAATCGGTACCTTTGTGTACAACGTGGAAATCAAGCCAGGAGCAGGCGCTCGTATTGCTCGTTCTGCCGGCAACTACGTAGAAGTAGTGGCGCAGGACGCAGGCTATACGCAGGTAAAGATGCCATCATCTGAAATCCGCAAAATACTCGACACATCGTGGGCATCTATCGGTGGCGCATCAAACGATGAGCACCGTCTCACCAACCTTGGTAAGGCAGGTCGCGCACGTTGGCTTGGACGTCGTCCAAAGAACCGCGGTTCAGCTCGTAACGCCGTCGACCACCCACACGGTGGTGGTGAAGGCCGCATGGGTCGTGGTCACCGTCGCAGCCGTACGATGCAGGGTCGTCCGACAGGCAAGGGTCAAAAGACTCGCAGCCCGAAGAAGTACTCAAACAACCTCATCGTCACTCGCCGCAAACCAGGACCACGCATGCAGAGCAAGAAATAATATTCGAGCTTATGCACACGAAAAACGCCCCCGTATCCTCGGGGGCGTTTTTCTGTTCATGGAGAAAAAGAAAGCCGCTCTTGAAGGGAGCGGCTCAATGGATCAACGATAACTGGCGCGACCAAATGATTCAGCCCAGTACGGCATGGTGAGATGTGGAAACAATCGCTCACAAATGGTAAAAACCCAATGCTTTGTAGGCCAAATATTTAGAACTCGAGCCCGCTTGTTCCGTATCAAAAAAGAACTCTGCGCGCCCAACTACATGTGCTCCAACGATGCAGTGTGAGCGTAGAAATCCATTATTATTCTGGAATTGTTGCTCAGCATGAGCAACGGCGATACCTCCATGATCAAGCTTGATGATTATTGTTCCTACGCCATCAATTCGTACGATTTTTCCTGAATAATTCAGGTTTGAGCCTTTCGAGATTTCATGCATAACGTCCTCCTCTCTTCTACATTTGATTCTTACACCAATCAACT
>JAYVPP010000108.1:0-3293 GCA_043757305.1 Candidatus Kaiserbacteria bacterium | reverse complement strand
ACTTACCTTCCCCGATTTTGAAGTTGACGCGAGCGCAAGCACTTGGTTTACCATGTACGACGATGTTGCAGTATCGGTGTAAGAAATAGTACCGTCATTTCGTACCACTCCTCCATTTACTAGGTCTTTTGGCGAAAGACGCCAATCGTACGGCGCCGGCTTCCACTCCGCAATTGTACCGCTAGCTACAAGTCCATCCATATACGCTCCGAACGTTTTGTACACATCAGCATGACTGAACGGTCCTGTTGGATATTGATTTACAATATCTCTCGTATAGATATCATTATGCGCACTCGTCCCATCAGGGTTCATGTAGAGATACTGCACATCACTGTCAGCGTTCGGAGTCCACAGCTGATCTTCGCAATTGACAACGCACGACGAGCTACGCTTTTTATAGAGACCACTCGACTCAATACCGGGAAGAAAAAGAACGTTCGAAGCGCCTGTTGGTGGTGGGGGCGGAGTAACAACAGAATCATCCTCGAGCTTTATGTCATCGATGAAACCTTGGGCTGATCCCGGATACGTTGCGGAGACCGAATTATTTTCGGACACCACATACATACTCATACCAATGTAGCGGGTAGAGGTACCAAAAATAAAAGGCCGGTAGTAGCCAGAGAGCGGCGTTGTCTGCACGACTTTTTCATTCGTCTCTTCCTTTGTAAAGCCGTAGGAAATTGTTTGAGCAACAGCATCGTATACAAGTTTGCCTTGGTACCACTTCCCTTGCTCAAAAACAAACGCACTGGTGAGGCCATTGGCACCATCGATGCTGTAGCCATCTTTAGGAAATACTCGATAGCCAAAATGGGCGTCATTGGTTTGAAAAACACTCGAAAACACACTGAGATACCCGTCGTCATTTGGTGAGGAAGAACTCTGTCCCACAAGTGCGCTATTGAGGATACCAAATGGCACCACTGAGGTTGGTGCGGGGCTGACAGTTATCTGGCGCCATGTGAGCGTAAAAGAATGACTCGGGTTTAGTGGGGTTGGTATTGCGGCATAGCGATTGATAGCTCCCTGCGGTCCATTCACCGTATGGAATGCAAGTGCGCTGGTGGCCTGATCCCAATGATTGCCCGCAGGATCATCTGTAATGATATGTGGATCAGTCGAGAAGTTGGTTTGATAGACGACTGTCGCATGGGCTTCAGACACGAAGAGTAGGACGCTGAGAACCGCTACGAGCCCAAAGGCGGCACTTCTTAGGGTATATAAAATCATGTTCCACATACTACGCTTCTTTTTGTTGAGCGGAAGGGAGAAATGAAGCAAGTAATAAAAGGGGTGGGGCGTCAAGGTTTTATGGCGGAATGTGCGGGGAGGGGTGTAGGCGACGGAAAGGCACGGAAAAAGCTCCCGGACGGGGAGCTTTTTCCGTGCCACGCCTAGCAAGACTGGCAACACTTTTTAGTGGTTGTGCTTCAGCGCATCGCGGATCTCGCGGAGGAGCATAACATCCTCTGCAGGAGCTGCAGTCGGAGCAGCTGCCTCTGCTTTCTTCATCTTGTTTATCGCCTTGATGACCATGAAGAGCACAAACGCAACGATCACGAATATGAAAGCTGCCTGGAGAAACTTTCCATAAGCGATGGTTGCACCTCCTACTTTATATGCTAGACCTGAAAAGTCGACACCGCCAGTAATGACGCCGATGATTGGCATAATGATGTCACCCACGAGTGAGGTGACAATCGCACCAAACGCGCCGCCGATGACCACACCTACTGCAAGGTCAACGACGTTGCCCTTTAGTGCAAACGCTTTAAACTCTGAAGATAAATCGCTCATATGTTCTAGAAATAACCTATAAAATACCTACCGACACCTGCATATAGTATAACGTCTTTCGTATACGGCTGTTAGACGTTTTCGTTGAGCGGAAGTCCATGCATAAAGTCGCTCTTGCCGACAGGCGCTCCAGCCATACGGAGCACATTGTACGCGGTAGTGAGATGAAAAAAGAAGTTTGGCATCGCATACTGTTTTAAATATTCAGCGCCGACGAAGTGCTTACCTGCAAAGTACGGGAGCTCGATACGACGTGTGGCAGCGTCCGCAAACTGCGCCTCGGTGAGGGTATCGAGAAACGCTACGGTTTTTGCAACACGCTCTTTGAGCTCAGCGATGGTGGTCTCGGTGTCAGCAAACGATGGCACCTCCACACCAGCGAGGCGCGCCGACGCACCCTTTGCATTGTCAGCGGCTATTTGTATTTGTCGAGCGAATGGGACCATGTCAGGAGCGAGGCGCGCCTCGAGAAGCGCCGCTTCTCCGCCTTCATACGTCGCTGCATGGGCTTGGGCAACGTCGAGTAAATGCTGGAGTGAGTGTAGTCCTTTCTTAAAAATTGGTACTGAAAATTCGTAGTATGGATTTTGCATAATGATGTTCTAAAAATAACAATGGGAGTATAGCATTTATTTTAAAACCATCAGGATTGCGCCCGCTACCACGAATGCCGCCCCCAAGCCATTTTTCCATGTAAGCGCTTCACCGAGAAACAGGACTGCAAAAATGAGTACCAGCGCTACCGATGTTTTGTCGATAGCGGCGACACTCGATGCCTTGCCGTACTTGAGTGCATAAAAATAGCAGAGCCATGAAAGTGCTCCGGCTACGCCCGAGAGCGTAATCCAAAGGAATGCTTTGTTGTCGAGTGTACCGATGAGCTTCCACTTACCAAGTGCCGCAGCAGCTGCGACAAGAAACGCTGCCATCACAATTGCGCGTACAGCTGTACCGAGCGTCGAGTCGATACCACTCATTCCGAGCTTTCCAAAAATACCCACAAGTGCGGCAAACCCCGCTGCGCCGATAGCATAGAGCATCCAGATTTCCATAATATGAAAAGTATAGCACCGCGCGCTTCGCGCGCAGTGCAGCAGTTTTAGATAAATATCTTCTCCAGGTAGTACCCGAGCCCCGCACCTATCGCAAACGCAAAGAGGTATATCAAGTACATGTCATTTTTTCCAAGTCCCATATCGAAAATTATGCTAGCGATTCTTTTTAGTCCATATACCTTCAAACCACGAGCTTGGTCGTTCGTCATAGATAGCCTTGCCGATTTTTTGTGCAGATTTTGTCTTGAGGTCACGCACTTTTGCATAGGGCACATTTTTCTCCTTATCAAAAAGCCAGAGTGGTGCCTCTTTGTTGCCCTGCCACTCATACTCGCGCAACAGCAATATTTGGTCGATGTAGTCGGCGTCTTTTGCCACGACCGACTCCCTCGTCTCGCGCATGCGATACTCCTCACCGAGCGAAAAGAGCTCGCT
>JAYVPP010000107.1:0-3338 GCA_043757305.1 Candidatus Kaiserbacteria bacterium | reverse complement strand
CATGCGCTCACGGCGTACGATAGCGCGAGTGATCTCCACTCCACACTTCTCACAGACGATACCCTTGTAGCGGATGCCGCGGTACTTCTTACACGCACATTCGTAGTCTTCTACTGGTCCAAAGATACGCTCGTCGAAGAGACCGTGTTTTTCAGGACGCTGTGTGCGGTAGTTGATGGTTTCAGGCTTCGTGATCTCACCGTGTGACCAATCGAGAATACGCGCAGGCGAAGCAAGCTTCAAATGCACCGAATCAAATGGCAGATGTGGAGTTTTGTGTTTCAACATAGTCATATATATATGTGATTACAGTGCAATTACTTCGCTTCGTCGGCGTGTCCTGTGCGCTTGAGTTCGATGTCGAGCGCGAGTCCACGAAGCTGATTGATAAGAACGTTAAATGCTGCTGGTGTGTGTGGTGGTGCAATGCGTTCACCGCGTACGATAGAATCGAACGCTGCAGAACGACCGACGATGTCGTCCGACTTGATGGTGAGCATTTCGCGGAGAGTGTATGCAGCTCCGTAACCGAGAAGCGCCCACACTTCCATTTCTCCAAAGCGCTGACCTCCCACCTGCGCCTTTCCGCCGAGTGGCTGCTGAGTGATGAGTGAGTAGGGTCCGATTGAACGCATGTGGATCTTGTCCTCCACCATGTGGTGAAGCTTCAAGATGTACATGTAACCTACTGCAATCTTCTGACCAAACTGTTCGCCAGTGCGTCCATCGCGAAGCCACAGCTTTCCATCTTCGGGAAGTCCTGCAGCCTTGAGCTCTGCTTTGATGTCGTCTTCAGATGCGCCCGCAAATGGAGGGACAATAGCCTGGTAGCCGAGCGTGTGCGCAGCCATACCAAGGTGAAGCTCGAGAATCTGTCCCAAGTTCATACGAGACGGTACGCCAAGTGGTGTGAGGATAACGTCGATCGGCTTGCCGTCCTCTGTGTACGGCATGTCTTCTTCTGGAAGAATCTTCGAGATAACACCCTTGTTACCGTGACGTCCCGCGAGCTTGTCGCCCACAGAAACGTTACGCACCTGCGCTACCGTAATATGGATACGCTTGATGACACCGCTTTCGAGATGGTCGCCCTGCTCGCGCGAAAATACTTTCACACCAATGACGCGACCGCGCTTTCCTGCTTCGAGACGAAGTGACGTATCCTTCACATCCTTTGCCTTCTCACCGAAAATAGAACGGAGGAGACGCTCTTCTGGAGTAAGCTGTGTCTCACCCTTTGGTGTGACTTTGCCCACGAGAATGTCACCCGGACGTACTTCTGCACCGATGCGGATGATACCTGTCTCGTCGAGGTTGCGAAGCTTTGCCTCCGAAACGTTTGGAATGTCTGGTGTCGTCACTTCAGCACCGAGCTTCGTGTCGCGAACTGCGACTTCGAGCTCATCCATGTGAATAGTTGAAAACTTACTCTTCTTTACGAGACGTTCAGAAATGATGATCGCGTCTTCGTAGTTGGCACCGCTCCATGACATGAAGGCCACAAGTGCGTTCTGACCGAGCGCCATCTGACCGTTGTCCGAAGACGATGTGTCCGCAAGAACATCACCACGCTTTACAACGTCGCCAACCGAAACTGAAGGACGGTGGTAAAACGCAGAGAAGTCGTTGGTGCGCTGGAAAGACGTAAGCTCGTAGTCGATCTTCTTGCCTTCCTTTGTCTTGAGCACAATGTGGCGTGCATCTACCTCGAGAATCTCTCCTGGCTCCGACGCCACGATGAGTCGGCCAGTGTCGCGCGACGCGAGCTCTTCTACACCTGTCGCTACGATAGGTGCTTCAGGCACAATACAAGGTGTCGCCTGTTTCTGCATGTTTGAACCCATGAGTGCGCGGTTTGCGTCGTCGTGGTTAACAAACGGAATCATTGAGGTCGCGATAGAGAACGCCTGGTTTGTCGCGATGTCCATGAAGTCGATATCCTCACGAGCAACGATGTGTGGCTCGCCCGCCTTGCGAACTTCCACCATCTTGTTTTTGATTTTGCCCTTTTCATCTACCTCGATAGCAGCATGCGCGATGGTGTACTTCTCTTCCTCGTGTGCATTCATAAAGACGATCTCGTCTGTAGCCACACCCTTCACAACCTTCATGTACGGAGTCTCGATGATACCGAAACGGTTCACACGGGAGTACATAGAAAGGCGAAGAATAAGACCGATGTTCGGACCTTCTGGTGTGTGGATAGGACAAAGGCGACCGTAGTGCGATGGGTGCACGTCGCGCACTTCAAAGCCGGCGCGCTCACGGGTGAGACCTCCGGGTCCGAGTGCTGAAAGCGTACGGAGACCTTCTACTTCCGCAAGAATGTTCTGCTGTTGCATAAACTGCGAAAGCTGGTTCGTTGTGAAAAATTCTTTGATGATAGCCTGAAGAGGACGTGGGTTTACGAGCTGAATCGGGAGAGATGTTTCAGACTCGATGGTCGACATACGGTCCTGGATATTGCGCTTCATGCGGGTAAGACCCACGCGGATGCGCTGCTGAAGCATTTCGCCAAAGTAGCGAACGCGACGGAACCCGAGGTGGTCGATATCGTCAGGGAGAGCTTCAGGAGTATGGTTCTGCTCGATGATGTGCTTGAGGATGATCTTCACATCTTCAATAGTGACCGTGCGGTGCGCGATATCCTTAGCACTGGTCGAACGGTCGAAGCGCTCGTTGAAGTGATGACGGCCGATCTCAGAAAGGTCGTATCGTAGTGGAGAGAAGATAGAGTTCACAAACTCGCGCGCGTTTTCTACTGTTGCAAGGTCGCCATCGCGGAGGCGCTTGTAGATCTCTACATATGAGTCGTCCACGCTCTCTGCTGGGTCCTTTGCAATAGTTGCCTTCATGCACTCCTCGCCGTTTGGTACATTTTCAAAAAGGGCAATCATCTCCTTTGGCGTCTTTACGCCGAGCACGCGAAGAAGCGACGAAACAGGGAATTTTCGCTTGCGGTCAACCTTTACATAAATGGCACCGTCGCTCTCGGACTCTATCTCTACCCACGCACCACGCGCTGGGATGATCTTTGCACCGAAGTACGTCTTTCCTTTCGACTCGTTTGCCGTAAAGAAAATACCGTATGAGCGAGCGAGCTGTGGGACGATGACGCGCTCAACACCGTTGATGATGAATGTACCGTGCTTAGTCATCATCGGGATGTCGGTCATGAAGACCTCTTGGTCTTTTTCACCTCCAAATGTCTTGTTCTTGAGGAGGATAGTAGCGCGAAGTGGAGCTTCGTAGGTAAGCTTATTTTCCTTTGCATACTCGGGAGTAGTCTTTGGAGTACCGAGCTCATACTTCTTAAAGTAGAGTTCAAACTTCTTTTC
>JAYVPP010000106.1:0-3428 GCA_043757305.1 Candidatus Kaiserbacteria bacterium | reverse complement strand
TCCCTGTCGACGGTTACCATTTCTAGAAATACTATAAGGTCTCGAGTAAACACTCTCCCTTCGCCATATTGTGCTTGATATACTACTGAAGGTTTCTCAGTGTCGCTATCCGTGGCGAGGTGAAGTATTGTATATGTGTCCCCACGCTTATAGTGTTTGTAGATACCACCCACGATGAGCTCGCGTGGTATAGAAGACATACTATTTGATGCCAAAGACGGCGCGGACGGTGACCATGACATCCTTGTCGATAGACTGCGTGTCATACGAGCCGTAGTCAGAAATGTCGACGCCATTTTTCGCGAGGACCTGCACTACGCCTGAGGATGCGTTCTTGAGTGCGCCAGTACTGCGCTTGCTAACCGACGTGATTGCGTTTGCTCGTGCTTCTGCGTCCTTAATGGCGTTGCCAAGGAGCTGTGCGCGCATGTCATCGAGCTTGGTGTAGGTGTATTCAACTGCGCCTGTATGTACCAAGTATCCCTCACCCTGCATTTTCTGTGTGTCGTTGGCAAGTGCTTGAATCTTTTTTACATCGTTAGATTGGACGACGATGTCTTGAGACATCTGGTAGCCGATGACGACACTGTTTTGTCCGTACTGCTCGAAGACCGATGAAGGATTTGTTTCTGCTTCCGTAAGGCCAGCAGCAGTAAGCTTTTTCTTTATTTCGTCGACACCTCGCGCGAGTGCAGCATAACCAGTGCTTTGGTCGTAGAGGCCAGTACGCGCAGACACAGAGAGCGTCCATTTTGCATGGTCTGAGGTAACTGTCTCGCGAGCAGACCCAGTGACGGTGATGATGTCACTTGCAGTGCGGATCTGGTACATGGCGTAGCCAGCGATAAGTGCTGCAACAACAGGACCGAGTGCAAGGACAGCTGCTGCGCGGACGATAGGTGCTTCGAAGAAGTGTTTCATACATATATGTAGTGAATAATGGAAGTATTGTATACCTTTTTTGCTTTTCGCGAGTGGACATCAGACGAAGATCGACAGACATTTCGTGGCGTAGTTCGCAAGGGTAGTACACAAAATGCCCGCATAGTGATTTTTAACCCAGACCTACTCCCAACCTTTAAAAATCACTATGCGGGCATTTTGTCGTCGTTTCTACTAGAATAACTTCACAAACTCCCCGTACCCTTTTTTTTCGAGATCTTCCTTGGGAATAAAACGGAGTGCTGCAGAGTTCATGCAGTAGCGCATACCCCCTTTGTCTGTTGGCCCGTCTGAAAAGACATGGCCAAGGTGAGAATCTGCAATTTTAGATCGTACCTCCGTACGAGAACTAAATATACCGGCATCTTCTTTTGTCGTAATGCCGCCTGGTGAGATGGGTTTCACAAACGATGGCCAGCCGGTCCCTGAGTCGTATTTATCTTTTGAAGAGTAGAGCGGCTCGCCAGACACAACGTCGACATACACACCGTCTGCATGATTTTCTGCATACTCATTTTGAAATGGTGGCTCTGTCCCCTCCTTTTGTGTCACCCGAAACTGCATCGGGGTGAGCTTTTGCTTGAGCTCGTCCTCAGATGGCTTGGTGAAGTGCTCCCACGTCCCGTTCGTACTCGTTCCGTTATATTCTTGTGATGACATATTATTTCGTGAATAAATAAAAGGATGTTGTATCGTATAGGTATGCAGTGCCACAAGCGATAGAGCTATTCAAAACGCCAGAGCTCTATGTTTGTGTATGTGACAGTATAGCACAGATGTAAAGTAAACTTAACATACTTTCATCTCTAATAAAGACCTGCCTGCCAGACCTTGATGGCTTCGACGGGATGAATGAGCATGATGATATTGAGGGTGAGATTGTCGTGGATCATATACCCTACAAAAAGCTCAAAGAAAATAACCACGATGACTGACACCCACCACGGTACGTAGCGTGCGAGGAAAAAGCCTACGAGCATTGCGGTGATATCCGACAGAGAGTTGAGTACACTATCGCCGTTGTACCCAACTGCAAGCGTGGCGGAGCGATAGCGGTTGATGATGAACTGAGAGTTTTCAAAAAGTTCCCACGTTGCTTCGATGAGTGTTGCGAGGATGAGCCTAAAGCCGAGACTAGTGCGAGAAAAAGCGAAGGCAAGTATCGCGAAAAAGAGCACGCCGTGGATCAGGTGCGAAGGCGTATACCAGTCGGACAGTTGTTGCGAATTTTCTGGACCATACACCGTGCCGGTCCATAGCGAGATATGTCCGCAGGTGCACACGGGCACGCGACCAAACGACAGCAGGAGTACTCCCGTGATCACCATGATCCCCAAGACACCTATAAGCGCTGTGCGAAGTGAGAAAGAAGTCATGTCTCTTTAGTATATCGAAGATACTCCTTCTCTCCAGGTGTGCTGTGGTATAGTCGGCCTATGAAAAAGGAGTTCGACACAACCGCAGCTCTTGCCCACTTTAAAAAAGTAGACCCCATCATGGCAAAAATGTTTGCTGCTGCGATTGCACATGAAAAACCGATACACCACGGAGCGGGCAAACCAAAAGGAAAATATTTCGAGAGTATTGTTGGCTCTATCGTGAGTCAGCAGATTTCAGTGAAAGCTGCGGAAGCAGTATGGAAAAAGTTTAAAAAAGGTGTTGGGAACATTACCCCTTCAAACCTTAAGAGTCGTACCATCGACGAGCTTCGTGCGTATGGTGTTTCACGTCAGAAAGCCAACTACATCATCAAGAGCGCAGAGATATGGGAGGCACTTCCTACGTCGCAGTTTGCAAAGATGGATAATGAAGCGGTGATAGCAGAGCTAACCAAGCTTTATGGCATTGGTCGCTGGACGGCGGAGATGTTTCTCTTGTTTACGCTCGGCCGTCCTGACGTATTTTCTATGGGCGACTGGGGTTTGCTCACTTCCATACAACACAACTACAAACTCGATCCAAAGAAAAAGACCCACGTAAAGAAAATAGAAAAGCTTCAAGCGCTGTGGGCGCCGCATCGTACTCTCGCGTCGCTTACACTTTGGCATCACAAGGATAATTAAAATTACAAAAAGAAAACAGCTGCGAGTCTTTGACTCGCAGCTGTTTTCGTTTGGAGACTATTTAGTCTTTTTCTTTGGTTTCGCCGCAGGCTTCTCTGCCTTGTCTACCTTCCCTGTCTTTTCAGCCTTGGCTATTTTTTCAGCTTTCTTTGGAGCGTCCTCACCTTTAGTAGGCGCGACATCCTTCACCGCCTTTGAGAGAGCCATGCTGCTCATGAGGTCGACGAGCTTGTCGAGCTTTGAGCTCATTTGCTCAAGGTTTCGCTTGAGGTCATCGATGCGTGAGTCGTTGCCACCTGCGCGAGGCGCTGAGTCATCGCGACGTATGACGTCTGTGCGAGGCGCGTCGCGACGGTCGCGGCCGCCAAATTCTCGACGACCATCACGGCCACCGCGGTCTCCCCCTCGCTCATCGCCGTTTTC
>JAYVPP010000105.1:0-12850 GCA_043757305.1 Candidatus Kaiserbacteria bacterium | reverse complement strand
TCCTCAAGATACCGCGCGCGTTGCTATGGTACCTCGCAACGACAGAGCGTCAGCTCCCTCACAGCAGGCACCTGCCACAGAGGATATGGGCACACATTTTTCAGGCACACTAGAGAAAGTAGATACGGGCTGTTTTTCAGATGGTGAATGTTTTGTGGTGGTAGATGGAAAACACGTTACCGCAGTTCGCGGCTGGAGCCAAGAGGTGGTTGGCACTGTGCAGGGTGTGGATGGGTTTGGAGATTTGGCATGGCACATCGGTGCACAAGTGGAGGTCTTTGCATATGGTGCAGGAGATGGCGTCTATACGCTCTATGGCAACGACAAACTCTATATACGACTTGCTACCAGTAGTATGCCTACTCCACAAACCGCTACCTCGACACACATGCGCAGTCAGGGTGAGCGACCGCAAGTGCAATAGTACGTGTGGCGTGATATGAGATTGTTACCCAGAAAACTCTTTTTTGGTCTTGGCGCGATTGCGTTTCTATTTCTCATACTACTCGCGCGGTTTCCCTTAGTGACGTTTGTATCTCCAGACCAGCATGACGTCATTGCCATTTCAAACCTCGCTACGCTCCAGCATTTTTACGGTACGCTCACCAATGCGCCGCATCTCTACACATTTCATGTGGAGGAGCCGACCGATATATCGCTCGCACTTTTTGTCCCAAATCTCAGAGAACAAAAAAATGATGTGTCGATACTCGTACTTCGTAAAAAAGATCGAGGTCTCGACCTTGTCACACGTCTCGAGGCGTCACGCGCATCATGGGTCCGCACCACATGGTGGGAGACTGGCGATTCATATCGAAAGGGAGGCGGATGGCACGACATGGTAACGCCCGGTACGTATGAAGTAGAAGTCAGTACACCTTCTAATATTGGAAGCTATGTATTGGCAGTCGGTACGGAGAGTACTTCCACACTCCTCTCATATACCACGGAGCTCAGAAACGTATTCCGCATCAAACAGTTTTTTCATACATCGAGTATCGCTGCCCTCGAATCACCACTTCTATATATACCACTCGTACTTCTTACTAGTATTGTAATAAGACGTTTTCGCACCTACCGCGCCCGTAGGGGAATGCTATACTAGCCATACAACTTATACACTAAGTCATTTTGATATGTACGGAGTTTCACTTTTTCCAATATTCGTTGCAAGCGTCGCCTCCGCACTCGTGGGCGCAGTATGGTATTCAAAACAAGTATTCGGAACGATGTGGGCGCGCGAAGCAGGACTTGATGTTGCAACATTGCAAGAGCAGAAAATCCGCACTCTCGCTGCTGCGCTGCTCCAGCAGTTTGTGGGATTCTATATACTCGCGCATATTATTCTCATTTCTGATGCGTTTCCTGGCGTGACTGCCTTCACCGGCGGCGCGTGGGTCGCCATTCTTCTCGCAGCAGCGGGAATGAACCCTCTTATTTTTGAAAAGAAATCAATCACGTATTTCTTTATTACCACGGGATATACAGTCGTAGTCACATTGCTCGCGACGCTCATTATCATTCGTTGGCCGTGGTCATAAATACTATGAAAGAACATCTTTTACCGCTGCTTGTTGTATTTCTGCTCGTTATTGCCGCAGGGGCGCTCGCCTATAAGCAGATTATGCCGTATACAAAACATTATCTTGAAAACCAGATTATCGGCGTTGTTATCAACGACGTAGGTGTTGATGTGAAGGTTGCAGACACTGAAGCGCTCCGCGAGCAAGGGCTTTCGGGTACCGCTGAGCTCGGAGAGAGAAATGGCTTGCTCATGATTTTTGATAAGCCCGACTTTTATGCAATCTGGATGAAAGATATGAACTATCCGCTTGATATCATTTGGATTGATAATAATTTCCGCATTGTTGATATTACTGAAAGCCTGCTTCCGGATTCGTATCCGTCCATCTTTGAACCAAAAGTACAAGCGCGGATGGCTCTTGAGGTTAATGCGCGATTTGCAGCTACATACCACATCAAGGTGGGGGATACTGTCCGCCTCAATGAGGCATATATTCCGAAGGACTTGAAAAAAGCAAAGTAAATGGTATAATGATTTTGTACGGGATGATCGCTCTGTGTTTTTACATAGGGAGGAAAGTCCGAACACGCCCCGAGCAATCGGGAGGACGGTAGTGGGTAACGCCCATCCGCTGAAAGGCGAGAGATGCGAGCAGTGACGCTGTGCTTTGAAAAGGGCACGGCACCGGAGTAAAATACGGTGAATCTTCACGGTAACGTGGAGGGTGAAACGGCAAAATTCTTACCTGCGTGCAAGGCCGTGCCGATCGCGGGCACAGTGGAGCGCGCTTTGCGCGCCCTGTGCCCGCGATCGGAGTGCCGCTCGAGGTATGCGGTAACGCATATCCCAGATAAATGATCATCCATAGGGAATCCTTGGACAGAATTCGGCTTATACGTACCTGAAACTCACAGCCCCGCAAGGGGCTTTTTCAGTACTCATGGTATTATTTTCTGTATACACCTGTGGGTTGAGACATTTAATAATTTTGAAGTGATTATGGAGGAAACATTCGTATTGCCAGTTGTGAAAGAAGATCGCATTGCACAAAAACTGCATTCTATTGCTCAGTACATTATCGTAGGACTCTTCGGCATTTTACCGATACTCTTTGTGCCGTACGCTGAGTTTTCGTTGCCATTTACAAAGACCGCAGTAGCAGTAGCAGCAGTACTCATAGCGCTCACGCTCTATAGTTTTGCCGTGCTCCGCTCAGGCACGTTTAGAGTGTCACTCCCACTTCCGGTCGTGGCGATGTGGCTTTTGGTCATAAACGCTACGGCCTCAGCATTCCTCTCGGGTGATGTACGTGGCTCTTTCTTTGGAGACTTTTTTGAACCACAGACAGTAGTCTTTCTTGCCATCATGGCGCTCACCACAACGGTCACCCTCCATGTCATGACCGATAAACGACGCGTCTACTCTATGTATCTTGTCCTTGCACTCTCCACTCTAGTGCTTTCATTGTTCCACTTTATCCGTTTGTTCTTTGGGGCAAATGTACTTGGCTTTGGAATATTTAACGGCAATCAAGTGCTCACACCAGTGGGCACTTGGAACGACCTTGCTATTTTCTTCGGTCTCACGATACTCCTTGCTATCGTCGCGCTCGAACAGCTTTCGCTCAAACGAAATGGAAAAGCTCTTTTCGTAATCGTATCCATGCTCTCCCTTGGCCTTCTTGCGGTCATAAACTTTTCTCCCGTTTGGTATATTCTCCTCGTTGTTTCGCTTATTGTGCTTGTGTACTCTCTGGCGCGTGATCGTATGACTCCGGAGTGGCTCCAAGGTACCGCAGTAGATCGACAGCTTTCAGCCGCCTCACTTTCAATTGCAGGCATCGTGTTTATTACCTCGTTTGTATTCATCGCAGGCGGTGCAATTATCGGCGGAAAGCTTTCCGCACACACAGGAGTTTCTTACGTTGAGGTTCGTCCGTCACTTCAGGCAACGGCGGGCATCATGCGCGACACGCTCAAGACTGACCCACTCTTCGGTGTGGGTCCAAACAAGTTTGTAAACGCATGGCGTTTACACCGTGACGCCTCACTCAATACCACACTCTTCTGGAACACTGACTTCCTCGCTGGTGTTGGCTATATCCCAACGTTCTTTGTAACCACCGGCATCATTGGAGGCCTTCTCTGGATTCTTTTCCTTGTGTTTTTTCTGATGTCAGGAATTCGCATGCTACTTGGTGCAGTGTCGCCAGACCGAACATGGTATTTCATCGGTACTTCAGCATTTGTTGCTGGACTCTATGTGTGGGGACTCTCAGTGATATATGTACCAGGAGCGATGTTGCTTCTTATGGCGTCCTTGTGTACAGGTATTGTGCTTGCGGCACGCAATGCTCTCGAGCCTCACCGTGAGCGCACTATTGCAATGACGGGCAACCGTCGCTCAGGTTTTATTCTCGTCTCTCTCGTTATGCTCGTTGTCATCGGTGCAATGAGTGGACTCTATACGACTGGCCAGCAATATGCGTCAGCATTTATGTTCTCTCAGAGTGAAAGAGCTGTGCAGCGAGGAGATATAGCTACTGCAAAAGCAAAAGCGGTCGACGCCGGTGTGCTTTCAAATAACGACCGCTACTTGCGCCGCGGCGCTGAAATCGAGTACGCAGAATTAATCCAGGTTATCCAGGTTCTCAACCTTCCAGGCGACACCCCTGGTCTTGAGACTCGTTTCCGTGACGCACTTCGAAATAGCATCACCGACGCAGGTCGTGCTACTGCAATAGACGGCACCGATGCAGACAACTGGAGCATCCTCGGCGCAATATTCACCGCAGTGGTACCATATAAGATCGAGGGAGCTGCTGATCGTGCAAGGGAGGCGCTTGAAAAGGCCCGAGCACTCGATCCACAAAACCCTGTACGTACACTTATGCTTGCACGTCTTGCATTTGCAAACGGCAAGGTAGACGACGCACGAAACCTCATGAATGATGCAATTCGCCAGAAACCAGACTATGTCGATGCAGCGTTTATGCTTTCACAGCTTGAGATCGCTGCGGGCAATGTCGACGGTGCTATCAACTCAACTATTCGCATCATCCAGCTGGAGCCACAAAATCCTGCTCGCTACTTCCAGCTCGGTGTTCTCGAGCTTTCAAAGCAAGACATCGAAAAGGGAGTGGTCGCACTCCAGGTTGCTATACAACTTGATCCACAGTATGCAAATGCACATTATTATCTTGCCTTTGCGTATGACAAGCTTGGCCGCACGGCAGAAGCTCGTGCAGAGCTTCTGAAAGTGCTCGCCACAAACCCCGGGAATGCTGATGTTGCGAAGCTCATTTCGCGCCTAGATAATGGCGAGAAGATTTCAGCAGGAACACCAGCTCAAGCAAATACCGATACCCCAGCGGAAACGACAACAGCAACTGAAACAAAAAATAACACTGCAGTAAAAGAGAAACTAAATTCACCACTCCTGACACCAGTTAACCCAGTTCCAGAGAAAAAGAAGTAACAAGCACCACATTCGCACACTATGGTTTCAAAGGTATTCCAAGCAATGTATAAAGAAATACGCGGCCTCCATGAGGCCGCGTATATTCTTGCAGGGTTTACTTTTGCGTCACAAGTGCTCGCGCTGGTGCGTGACAGGATGCTCGCGCACTACTTTGGGGCGTCGTCACAGCTTGACCTCTACTACACTGCGTTTCGGATTCCTGACCTACTGTTTGTGATATTTGCGTCTGTGCTCTCTGTCTACGTCCTCATTCCGTTTATGACAGACGCAAATGAAAAAGGGGGCGCACCACAAGCGCGCGCCTTCCTTTCGCAGATGTTCACGGTGTTCTTAGTCGGCTACACGGCGCTTGCCGCAGTCGTCTTTATTTTTGCAGATACTATCGCGCATCTCTGTTTCCCTGGGTTTGCCCCAACACAATACGTAACACTTGTACTCCTGCTCCGCATATTGCTGCTTCAGCCGCTTCTCCTCGCTGTTTCAAACCTTTTCGGAGTGGTTACACAGCTTGAGAATCGTTTTATGCTCTACGCACTCAGTCCCATTCTCTACAATATTGGCATTATCGCGGGAATTGTTTTCTTCTATCCATACTTTGGCATCGGTGGTCTTGCGTGGGGAGTAGTGCTTGGTGCAGCACTCCATCTTGCTGTACAGCTCCCGCTCGTACGCCAGTCTCACATGGGACCGCGCATTGTCACAAAGTTTGATTACAAACTCCTCAAGAGTGTATTTCGCACCTCGATCCCACGCGCACTCACACTCTCGCTTCATCAGCTGGTATTGCTTGCCATGGTGGGAATCGCAAGTGTGATGTCGGTCGGTTCGGTGTCTGTCTTTCAGTTTGCACTCAACCTTCAGTCGGTGCCACTCTCGGTCATTGGGGTGAGTTATTCAGTCGCTGCGTTTCCAGCTTTGGTACGTATGCTCGCGGTTGGGGAGCGTAAAGAGTTTGTGAATCACGTCGCGACGGCACTCCGACATATTTTCTTTTGGTCGATTCCCATCATCGCCTTGGTCATTGTGACGCGCGCGCAGATTGTGCGTGTGATCTTGGGGTCTGGAGCGTTTGACTGGCACGATACACGTCTCACTGCTGCTGCACTTTCTATTTTTATTATGTCACTTGCAGCACAGGCAGTGAATCTCCTCATTGTTCGAGCCTTCTATGCAGGAGGGGATACACGGACGCCATTTTTTGTGACTATTGCGACCGCAACCATCGCGCTCCTCTCCGGTATATTTTTCTATGATCTCTTTCAAAGTTCTGATGCGTTTAGATTCGGCATCACACATTTCCTTCGCGTTGATGATGTGAAGGGCACAGAGATCCTTATGTTGCCGCTGGGGTATACCATTGCGATGCTCATTCATGCAATAACATTGCTCACTATTTTTATGAAGCGCTATGAGCTACCGTTTCATGCGTTTGGTGGTGTACTTATTCGGGGTGTTGTAGCAGGTGCAACAGGAGGAACAGCCGCATATGCAGTACTGAATGCACTTGTGTTTGGGGTACAAAAAAACACGGTCATCGGCATAGTGCTTCAGGGTGGTATTGCGGGAGGTATCGGTATGGCCGTTGTCATTCTCACACTCTACGCGCTCGGCAGTGTGGAGCTTCGCGAGGCATGCAAAGCTGTACACCAAAAGATGTTTATTCGCCGCACTATTATCGCTCCACAGCAGTCTGACGACCTGGCGGCGTAGCCGCTTTTTTGCTATGGTGTGGCTTACTAGGCCCTGTACCGACCCCTCATGACTTTCATACGCAATTTCAGTATTATCGCTCATATCGATCACGGCAAGTCTACACTTGCCGACCGTATGCTTGAAGCCACTCACACTGTGGAGGCTCGTCGTATGCGTGAGCAGGTGCTCGACTCCATGGAGCTCGAGCGCGAGCGCGGCATCACCATCAAGATGCAGCCAGTACGCATGAGCTATATGTACAAAGGCACAGCGTATGAGCTCAACCTTATAGATACACCAGGCCATATTGATTTTTCATATGAAGTCTCGCGCGCGCTTAAAGCCGTGGAGGGTGTGCTGCTCCTTGTCGATTCCACACAAGGAGTGCAAGCTCAGACGCTTACGACTCTTCAAATGGCTCGTGACAACGGTCTCGTCATTATTCCAGTGGTCACAAAAGTCGACGCGGGTCACGCACGTCCGCAAGAAGTAGCAGAAGAAATCGCGCATATACTTGGTATCGATGCGTCGACCGTGATGCGCGTATCGGGGAAGACGGGAGTCGGTGTTCCTGAGCTCCTCGAAACCATCTGTGAGCGTATTCCTGCTCCAGTACAAACACTGAATGCACCATTTCGTGGTCTTATCTTTGATTTTGAATATTCAAATCATCGCGGCATCATTGTGTTTATCCGTACGGTCGATGGCAGTGTGAAAAAGGGCGACCGCATTCGCTTTGCCGTTGCGGGTAAAGCATTTGAAGTTCTCGAGGTTGGTGTGCAGCGTCCTGAAGAAACGACCGTCGAAGCACTTGGAGCAGGAGAGATTGGATACATTGTCACGGGTATCAAAGAGCCGGGCGTGGCTTCGGTCGGTGACACCCTTCTTCCTGAAAAATCCGCAGTGCAAGCACTCCCTGGGTATATGCTTCCAAAGCCCGTAGTGTGGGCGTCTGTGTTTCCGGAAAGTCAGGATGATTTCACCATGCTTCGCCAAGCACTCGATCGTTTGCGTCTTTCAGACTCGTCGCTTTCATACGAAGAAGAAGCGTCTGGTATTTTGGGTCGCGGTTTCCGTTGTGGATTCTTGGGTATGCTCCATCTCGAAATCATTACCGAGCGCCTCAAACGCGAATTTAATCTCGAGCTCGTTATCACCTCACCGTCGATTGCCTATGAAATCACCCGCAGAAACGGTGCGGTTGAGTCTATTTATGCCCCTTCGCGTTTCCCAGAGCACGGTGACGACGTTACGGTGCGTGAGCCATGGGTTGTTGCCCGCATCATCGTGCCGCCAGAGCATCTCGGTCCTCTCATGACATTGCTCTACGACCATGAAGCCAGTATCCAAGCGACAGAAGTCTTTGGTGATGGACGCAATCTCATCTTAGTAGAGATGCCACTTCGTGAGCTCATGCGCAACTTTTTCGACAAACTTAAAAACGCTACCTCAGGCTACGCGTCACTTTCATACGAGATTGGCGACTTGCGACCAGCAGACGTGACGCGCCTTGATGTGCTTGTGGCGGATGAAATCGTTCCTGCATTTTCTCGTGTGGTAGGGAAGCGGCGTGTTGAGCAAGACGCCGAGGCTGTGGTTGAAAAGCTTTTCAAAATACTTCCACGCCAAATGTTCGTCATGAAGCTTCAAGGAAAAGCGCTCGGGCGCATCATCTCGTCACGCACACTTTCTGCAATGAAAAAAGACGTCACGGGGTATCTGTACGGAGGAGACATCACGCGCAAAATGAAACTCCGCGATAAGCAAAAGAAAGGTAAGAAAAAGATGAAAGAGCACGGCAAGGTCAACATCCCACAGGATGTTTTCATGCAGATGGTGAAGGAGTAGCGAAAGAAAAAAGCCCTGCAGCATACGCTGCAGGGCTTTGGTGTTAATTGAACTCTACCCTGAGCGGCGCATGGTCTGAAGCAGCTGCATTGTTATCCACCGAGAACTCACACACTTTTACTTCAGGCGACACCAGTACATAGTCTGCATATCGAGAAGCATCGGGATGTCCGTACTTCCGGTATGCTGGCGTTCGAGTATTTTCAATTCCATACTCTCGTATGAGATTGGTAAATGTCGGCATGCCACCATGTTCGAGTGTCTCTAGTGCCTTAGTGTTAATATCGAGATTGAGGTCTCCTCCGAAGATTGTTTTTGTAGCTTTGTGTATTTTGGCAATCCTCTCAAGATTCTCACGGACAAGCTTTGATTGCTCGTCACGCACGGGATCGTCCCCCTTTGTGTTGTGTTGCAACCACACACCATGCAAGTGAGCAACAAGATAACTTGTCCCACGAGCTTCATACACAACATATTGGAGCACTCTTCCTTTGTGATTCACTCCACTTTCAAGGATCGGAATGTCACCCTGTGCGATTATGTGGATGTGCTTTTTGATCATGAGCGCACTACCAAACCCAACATGAGGATAATTTACCTTAGTATGCAAGCATGTCCACGTGTGCCATGTCCCTGTTGCATAAAATATGTCGTATTGATCCTCGAATGCACGCCGAAGCAGCTCAAGTCCATTCACACAGCTCGGCGGTTCCATTGGGTCCGTGGATGTATACACATACTGTGGCTGACCATATACATGTTTCACAGATGTTGCCTCAGTGAAACAACAGATATCAATGTCTGCACTTCGCGACGCAATATATTGGTGCAAGGCATCTACGTGTCGATGACCCCAAATGTTCCAAAAGAGTATGCGTGAATTCATATTTTCCTCCATAACGAACTTTCAGTTTAATATAAAACAAAAATATATTTGTGTCTACATAACGTGCTGGGCGTTGACGTGTATGAAAAACCCTCGCGCGACCTTTGGTCGAGCGAGGGTTTTTGTGATTCCGCTACTGAAGGCCGCTCGCAATATAGACAATTAGCATCGAAGCAATAATCACTGCCGAGACTCCGATCCAGACCCACTTCATGACTTTTTGCGTGCGTTTATGAAAAAGAAAGGACATATAATGTTATTTTTATTCTTGCTATACTACCATAAAGTCTTTTTCCATGTTTGATTTCTACGAGAAACGAAAGCTTCGCGGCATCCTTTTTTCACGACCAGTGGCTGTTTTTATCTTCCTCCTTGCAGTGGTGCTTTCATGGAGTGCGTACGGTCGTTTTATTGCAGCACAGGAGACCAGTACAAAGCGTCAGGACAAAGTCTCAGAGCTTTCTAAGCTTAAGGAACGCGCTGCGGTTATTGAAGCCAAGGTGAATCATTTAGAGAGCAACCAGGGCATGGAGCGAGCACTCCGAGAAGAGTTTGATGTCGCTAAGCAGGGAGAAGAGGTGATTGTGGTGGTGGACGGTCAGGCCACAAGCAGTAAAAATGCAGAAAATCCTGTGCTTCCACTTCCACCTGAACCGTCGCTGTTCGAGCGATTAAAGTTTTGGTAAGCTGTTCTCACGCGAAGTTAGTTTAGTGGTAGAACTGGTGCTTCCCAAGCATCGGGCGCGGGTTCGATTCCCGCACCTCGCACTGAAAGGAATGGTTTAGTGGTAGGGAAACAGTCTGGGAGACTGTTTCCCCGACCTTCCCAAGGTTGAGACGGGGGTTCGATTCCCCCTACCCGCACAGGTAGAACTTTTTGTATATGCTCGGAGCATATACAAATTCCCAAGCATCGGGCGCAGGTTCGATTCTCGCACCTCGCACTAAAAACGAAGTTTTTTGTGTGGGGTAGGAGAATGTGGGACATTCTCCGGCGGGAATCGAAAAGGTTGGCAGCTATTTTGTAAAAATAGCGACAACCTGTACTGAACCTGTAAGGTTCGATTCCCCCTACCCGCACATTATGTACCCACTTTAAAAGTAGTGATATACTGGTACTTCATTACATTGATAATTATCGATACTATGCAAAAAGAAGTCACCATCTATAGCACACCTGCCTGCCACTTTTGCCACGCAGCAAAGGATTATTTCAATGAGAACCATATCATCTACACAGAGCACAATGTGGCAGCAGACCACGATAAGCGTGCAGAAATGGTTGAGATGACCGGACAGATGGGTGTCCCTGTTATCCGTATCGAAGATGACGTTGTTGTGGGTTTTGATCAGCACAAGATTGCCGAGCTCCTGGGTGTTGCTGCATAGCACCCTCGACCGCAGAGTCCACAAAAGCCGCCCTACGGGCGGCTTTTGTACGTGAACATATAGAACTTATTTCGTTACCAGGGAGTAATGTATGGTATTATATACAGATATTTATGCCAAAGCCAAAACTTCAAGAAGACAAAATTAAGCACATCATAACTCTTCGAAAAGAGGGACATACCTTACCAGAGATACAAAGGGTGGTTGGTTGTTCGAAAGCGACTGTTCAACGTTACATCAAGAATGTAACTGTTCACGGTAATGCTGGAAAAAAGTTGCGGTATCGGATAGCGCATAGACAGAAGTATGCCTCCGAAGTTGCCTGGAGTAATGCACATGTGCGTGTTAGTAATGTGCTAGGCACACTTACGCCAAGAGATATGCTTATATTTCTCTCCGGCTTGTATTGGGGAGAAGGTACAAAGCGTGAGCTTAGTGTCATAAATGGAGACTCAGATCTTCTAAAATCAGTGCTTCGCGGGCTATATATTTTGGGTGTACATAAAAATGATATTCGCATTTCGATACGGTTATTTGGCGTTGATACTAAAAAAATCGCAACGCGTTACTGGTTAGATAGGCTTGATGTACCAAATACCAGTGTGGTTGGATATGAGGTATTGTCTAGAAAAACTAGCAACGGTCCTCTTAAGTATGGAATGTGTCGTATAAGGGTTGCTCGTGGAGGTCCGTTTTTCAAACAAATCATATCCATGGTAGATTTGCTGAGTGGAAGAGAAACGTCCCGATAGCTCAATGGATAGAGCACTGCACTCCTAACGCGGCGATCCAGGTTCGACTCCTGGTCGGGACACAAGAGCGAAGCAACTGGTCAGTTTTCAAAGTTTCGGATGAAATGAATTTAATTCCTGGTGAGGGCACATATTTTGCACAGCTTATCGACAGAATACTCACAGACTTATACAGGTGTCTTCCACATTTTTTCCACAGGTTATACACAACTTTTTGCAATATCGATCAATCTGTAGTATAAAAATCTCAGAGTAGACAAATTTTAAAGGAGACACCATGTTGAAAAATATCGGCTACACTGTCATCTGTGTATTAGAAAATCCTCCGCGAGCAGAGATTGTTGATATGGGACTTTCAAAGTCTGAGGCAGGTGAAACGATGCTTGCGCTGGAAAACAGTTCTTTCGATCGCTTTGCGGGGGAAGAAGTAAAAGATATCCGAGTTCGTGAAGACGGCACTACTACCTATCTTCAGCCTGATACGTTTTTCGATCATCGCGACTGATGTGCACAATTCCTCATAATAAAGCTCAGATTTGCTGAGCTTTATTTTTTGGACGATTTTCGCTATACTAGGAAACGATGCCGGGAGAACATGAAGAAATAAAAAAGCTGTTAGAAGAGAATCTTGTAATCGGAAAGGCGAATCACGCATTGCTTGAAAAGATGCATCGCATGGATGTATATTCCTTCTGGCTCAAGTTTCTCTGGTTTGCGATTATCATTGGTGTACCTATTTTGGTGTACTATGTTGTTGTTGAGCCATATTTCATGGCCCTCGGTATCAACTCAGAAGCAATTGGACGGTTTATAAGAGCGATACCGCGCCTTATGGACTCGCCTTTCTCAAGGTTCATGCAGTAAATATCGCACCACCAATCGCTTGGGATAAGCGAGCTTGCCCAATCTTCATTCGGTTGAAATAAAAGTGAACTTTTATTTCTCCTTCATTCGCTTGGATAGCTCAGTTGGTAGAGCACTTCCCTGAAGAGGAAGGGGTCCCCAGTTCGAGCCTGGGTCCAAGCACACACACAAAAAAGCCCCGAATGGGGGCTTTTTTTTGTGTGTGCTTGGAAGACGGAAAAAGACATGCTGGGAGCATGCCTTTTGAGTCCGGGTAGCTGAAACAATGCGGGACACTGTTTCAGGCTTAGTATCTTTCCGAATACTTGGAGGAAAGTACTTAGTGAGCTGACGCCAAGCACAGCTTAATCCCTCGTTGTGTATAGCTTGTGTAAGAAGGGAAGCACTTAGCAGAATTGAATAGAATGAAATTCT
>JAYVPP010000104.1:0-12889 GCA_043757305.1 Candidatus Kaiserbacteria bacterium | reverse complement strand
GAGCACGAACAAGACATCATTGCAGCAAATGCAGAGGCGCATCGTTTTTCACTTTCACTCCATCGCAAAAAACGCACAAAGCGTTTACTTGCATAGTTCGAGTGTTACAATACACCTATGTCAAAAACGCGTGTCGCTGTCCTTCGTGGTGGACCAAGCGAAGAGTTTGATGTATCTCTTTTGACCGGCGAACGTATGCTGGCTGCTCTTGATGCACAAAAACATCAACCACTCGACATAGTCATCACAAAAGCAGGTGAATGGCTGCTCTCAGGCCGTGTGCGTGATCCTCAAGACATTCTTTCTCATACAGACGTAGCTCTCATCGCACTTCACGGAGAGTTTGGTGAAGACGGCGGCGTACAGCGCATTCTCGAGCGTCATGGTGTGCCTTACACTGGTAGCTCGTCATATGCATCTGCTATCGCCATGAACAAAGCTGTTACGAAAGACCAAATGCGTCACCATGGCGTCTTGGTGCCAAAACATATGGTGATTGGTGATTCTGCGCTAGGAAATACCATCGGCATGGCTCACTCTATCAAGGCACTTTTTGGTCATAAGTATATTGTAAAGCCCGTAAGTAGCGGCTCTTCTATAGGTGTGCGACTCGTACATAATGTCGAGGAGCTCTCGCTTGCACTCGGCCAGCTACTACCTATATATGGCAGCGTACTTGTTGAAGAATACATAGAGGGAAGGGAGGCGACATGCGGAGTCATCGAGAGCTTTCGAGGAGAAGATATCTACGCGCTACCAGTGGTAGAAATAATTCCACCCATTGAGGCTGGTTTTTTTGCAGCGCATGTTAAATATACGGGAGCTACCGAAGAAATATGCCCTGCGCGGTTTTCTAACGAAGACAAAAAGACTATAGAACAACTTTCTAAAACGATACACCGCGAGCTTGGTCTTGCACACTACTCCCGCTCAGACTTTATTGTGGCAAAAGATGGTATCTATTTTCTGGAGGTCAATACACTTCCTGGCATGACGAACGAGTCGCTTTTTCCAAAGTCGCTTACCGCTATAGGTGCTCGTTACGAAGACTTTATAGAGCATTTGCTCACAGTGGCGGGACGGAAGCGCCGCTAACTCGTGCCATACTATTCCTATGTCGCTACTCAGTAGAAAAGTAAAGTCGTTTTCACAAAAAGAAGTGCAGTCTTCGCTGCGCAAGCTTTCTGAGTGGGAGCCAAACAAAAAGCATACAAGCATCTCAAAGACATTTTTGTTTCCAAACTTTATTTCTGCCCTCGCATTCCTAGCAAAAGTAACCGTGCATGCAGAAGTGATAAACCATCACCCCGAAGCAACGCTCACCTACGGCAAGCTGGTGATTACACTTTCGACCCACAGCGTAAAAGGTCTTACTAAAAGCGACTTCGAGCTCGCAAAGCGCATCGACGGACTGTCGAAGTAGCTTCTAGTGTTATATAAACAATCCCTATAAACTTATTCAGAAAAATATTAAATAATTATGAAAAAACTTACTAGTGATTACGAAAAGCAATTTTTGGAATTTGCTGCTTTGCACCACGACTTGTCATCAGATGGGAAGGGTGAGTTATCGAATAAAGCTCATGGATATGCAACTTCGGCAATAGGTCACCTGATGCAAAACAAGGTCGAAGGAATTTCATTTCTCGAAAAAGCAACACAGGATACGAACCCGAGTGTCAGACTATGGGCAGCGGCTTATCTTTTGCCTCACAATGAAAATGTTGCGCTCGGTGTTCTTTCCCAATTAAAGATGAATGATGTGCCATGGCAGGTGCAAACTACATCAGAAGTTATAGTTGAACAATGGAAATCCGGTAGTTTGGAATTGGTTTACTCGTAATTTACTACATAGGTCTGGGCCTATGTAACAACGCGAGAGGACTCGAACATTACAGATTCTGTATACCCTTCGCATCGTACTCCCTAAGGTCCTTGCGATATACTCAGGGTTTTCGAGTCCTCACGCAAGCTGTCACACAGCTCGCTTCGCATCCACAGAAAAGCACCCATACGGGTGCTTTTCTTTTGTGGACGCGAGAGGACTCGAACCCCCTACCTCCTCAGTGCAAATGAGGCGCTCTACCAGGTGAGCTACGCGCCCAAGTGAGGATGAAATTAAAAATAAATTTTTAATTTATATCCGAATGCCGGGCGCGACCGTCTGAAAGACGTCAGCCCAGCTGGGCAATATATTCTGTTGTTTGAGCGAAGGTCGCGCAATCCGTAGGATTGTCAGGCCTAAGCTTCGGGACTTGTTTCTTGTGCTTAGGGCTTTGCTGGCGACCGACAGCTCTTATCACTTGTCTCAGGTCTACCTATCTTTCAATAAGCCTCACGATTATACGTCAAAATGCTCTCGGCTTCAAGTCCTCTTTCAGCTGTGGTTACAGGCCAGCCTTACATAAAAACAACACGCCTTTGCCGCACTCATTTGCAAATGTAAGCTGAGTAATGCAACAATGTGGATATGAGCAGCGCAAAACAGCATACGCCAGACTTTTTTGAAAAAGCCACTTTGTGGATTGGCTCTGTGCCGTCCATCATCACGCACACTATCGTCTTTGCCTCGGCATTTTCACTGTCTGTATTTGGCATTGTAGCTTGGGGCTTTATGTTGCTTGTACTTACCACAATACTTTCACTCGAAGCAATATATCTTGCAATTTTCATTCAGCTTACCGTGAACCGTCATACAACCAGTTTGCGAGAAGTGGAGGAAGATATTGATGAAATCCAGGAAGACGTTGGCGAAATCCAAGGTGATGTTGATGAGATCCAAGAAGATGTGGAGGAAATGAGTGAAGACGTAGAAGATCTGCAAGAAAATATCGAGGGTATTCAAGAAGATATCGAAGAGATAAGCGAAAACGAAGCAGAACACCAGCACGACAACGCACCACAAAGTACCGTGACGTTAGAAACACTCAGTCGCGATATTCACCGTATTTTGGTTGACATCGAAGCACTAAAGAGTAAGAAATAAATAATTACATAGTCAGGTTTTATGAAACCAACTAGCAGTAAGGTTTAATAGTCAACTATGGGTAGATATGCGAACTTTAATACGATCTGTTATTCCAAAGTAGAGTATGACAGAAAAATCAAGTTATATAGCCCAGTATGTTGGGTTTAAAACCGGTTTAGAACCTGATGATTTTATTGTGCGGTGGACACCATTTGCAGCTAGTTTTAAGAGCGCTGGAATACAAACAATCGATTTGTACCAAGCTCTAGGAAATAGTTTTCAGAATTATATTTCAAGAAATGTGTGGGATGCGAATACTTATTTTAGAAACTTTCCCTCTGGTATTGCAGGTGATGGAAGTGGAGGGGAAATTAGAGTAACTCAGTTTGGTGGCTACTGGTTAGAGCCTGACGGTTTAGATAGACAAGACAAAATGATTCTGGCTTTTCTCACTACAGAAGTGGAAAAAACTAATTCAACACAAATAGCAAGGCAAAGATGTAGTGACACTATTCCGTATACAGAAATGCTTGATATATTACCCACAACAAAAACAAATTTTCCTTTACAGATCATCTGTAAATACATTTTGCAAATATAAAAGAACAATTTTTACTCAATACTTCAAACCTCATTTGCCTTGTCCATAGTACTGCTTCAGAAGTCGTACATGCTCCTCATAGGTGGGTGCGCAGTGAAAACCTGCGCGAGCATCATGGAAATAGAAGAGACAATTGGTTTTTTTTGGATTGAGAGCCGCAAGAATGGAGTCGAGTGATGGGTTTGCGATAGGCGTAGGTGGTAGTCCTTCGACTTTATACGTATTGTACGGAGAATGAAGGCTTTTATCCTTTGGTACTGGGTTTGGCCACCATTCATTGCCTCCTGCATTTGCTTTTGCGTATTGCAGCGTGGCGTCTATTTGGAGATTCATGCCTATAAAGAGGCGGTTCCAGATGACGCCAGAAATGAGTCGCATATCGTCGAAGTCGTATGCTTCGCGCTCGAGAAGCGACGCAATGGTGAGCGCGTCCTTCAGCGGCACAACGGCTTCAATGTCGGGCTTGTAGCGAGAAAGGACTTCTCCCTTAAATCGCTCGGTCACCAGTAGAGCGACATCCTCAGGTGATGCACTGCGCGCAACAACATACGTTGAAGGAAAATACGTGCCTTCTACGATGCCCGGCGTTGCAGTGGCTACAAGGTCGAGGAAATGCGCTCGGTCAGTATTGTTCCAACCGAGCAGTTTGCTGAAATGGTCTGCGAGCTCTTCTTTGCGATCACCGGAGGCAATAACGAGCATGCGACCCGTAGGCGTCGCAAGGTTTTGGTACCAATCCATCATCGCAAGACGCTGTACCATACGACCAAACCAGCTATGGGTAGATGCTAAAGCTAAGTTTCGAGAAGAAGGAGAATGAGTTTCGAAGTACGTGTCAGCTGTAGCTTGCTCGGTTATCTTTTTTTTATGAGGATCTACGCCCAAAGGGAAAGGTATAATGTGCCCGTCATTTTGCAGTGGTTTCATCGAAATATGAGCCGATTCAAATGCTACCTCACGTGTTTGTGCGACAAGATATGAAAAAGAAAGAGCTGCAATGGCCACGACAGCAACGCCGCTATAGATAAGTGGAGACAGAAAACGAGAGCGCAGCACTGGCTTCGGGGGAGGTAGGAGTATGACTGCGGGACGCTTCTGTTTCATGCGTTTTTAGTATACACGAAAACATAGCAATGTTGCCGTCTTGCAGAAGCTATCGTAGGATAGGAGCACTATGAAACACAGTATCGTTTTGTTTTACAAATACGTTACGATTGACGACACGGAGCTTTTACTAGCTCGTGAAAAAGCGGTATGTAGAGCACTAAACCTCACGGGACGCATGATCATAGCGGCAGAGGGTGTAAACGCAACGCTCGAAGGAGCAAAAGAAGACATCGCGCGATACCGCGCTCATCTTGCTCGTGATAAGCGCTTCCGAAAAGTGGACATTAAGGAAACCGAAGGAACTGGTTCGCTATTCCCACGCCTCACAATAAAAATACGCGATGAGATTGTGTCGTCACATCTACCAAAAAATGTTGACCCTCGTACACAAACGGGCATACATTTGCCTCCGCATGAGCTCAAAAAATGGCTTAGAGAAGGTAAAGATTTTGAAATTATCGATATGCGTAACGACTTCGAATATGCCGTGGGACATTTTAAAGGTTCTCATGCAAGCGGCATGGATGCGTTTCGAGATCTTCCTAAAGTCGTGGAAAACTTCGAATCGTTAAAAGAAAAAACGCTGCTCACGGTGTGTACTGGTGGTGTGCGTTGCGAAAAGGCGAGCGCGTACTTACAGTCAATCGGCTATAAAAATGTCTACCAGCTCGAAGGTGGCATACATCGATATATGGAAGCCTATCCTGGAGAAGACTTTGAGGGCTCGCTCTACACATTTGACGGTCGATTTATAATGGACTTTGGTGGCGATCATACTGTCGTTGGTACCTGCGCACACTGTGGGGCATCGTCAGAAGCTTTTGCAGATTGTATGAAAGAAACGTGCGGCAAGCACTTTATTGCATGTGATGCATGTCGAGATAGGGAAGGAAAAGTGGCTTGCAGTCTCCATCTCTAGCTCTCAGCACAAGATTCTTTTCTTCCACAATAGAAACACACATTGTGTCGACGTATAGTATAGTGATATGAAGAGAATGGGCCTGAGCGAAATTATTAACTAAGTTCTTATACACGAACAGATATGAAAAGTCCGTTCATACTCTTTAGAGAATCATATGCGTTTTATAAAACGCGTTTTGCACTTTTAATGGGTATCGTTCTCGTACCGGTAGCAGTTGATGTAGCCATTTCGTTTCTACCCCTGTCTGTACTTGGTAACATAGTTTCTTTCGTCGTTAGTATTTTTACGTACATCGCACTCATTTTGACGATTGATAACCCGAGCGGTATCGGCACCATTCAAAACGCATACCGCACCTCTATTCCATTATTCTTTGGCTATTTCTTTGTTTCAATCATTACCAATTTTATTGTCGTTGTCGGTATTATCGCGTTCCTCGTGCCCGGAATTTTATTTACGATATGGTTTACATCCGCAGCGTTTGTGGTGGTGCTTGAAAAACGAGGTATTTTTGAATCCATACAGCAAAGTCGCAAGTATGCACGGGGCAAGTGGTCACCGATTTTCGGGCGTTTGGTAGTACTCGGACTGAGTACATTTGCAGTTCTCGCATTCTGCGCCATAGTCTTTGCAGCTACTGGTCTCCAAGATATGCCTATAAGTGATATGGCTATAAATGTTCTATCCTGGCTTTTGACGCCATTCATCTATACGTACTTGTATCTTTTATACAAAGAGCTCAAGCATTCCTAACACATGAAAAATCCCCCGTACGGGGATTTTTCATGTGTTGCCAAATGCTTCCTGGAGTAGCGCGAGCGTATGCTCATGCGAAGTGACAGGTATCGTGTCTATTATACCAACGACTGTTTCGTCATTGCCACCTTCGTGAAGTTTGTCTCCAAAATAGACACACTCTTCTGTATTCCATCCTAGGTGCTGTATGAGGCGTGCGACATTTGCGCCTTTGTGCGCGCCCTTTCGGAAGTAGTCAAAGGTCGTTGTTCCTCCAATCTTTACCTCTACAATGTCCGACACAAAAGGAAAGCGCTCGAGCATAGCCAGGCGCACATGCGAGTGTGGGTCAAAGGTCTTCTTGCGAATAATGTCTTCGTGGTGGCCAATAGTACTGAAAGAAATCTGACATCCGCGATCATCGATGATGTCGGCTGCATTTTGAATATACCAGTCCGCAAGAGACAGAAGCTGGCTGTTGTGTCGAAGGATGATTGCCTTTTCGGCAGGCGTGAGGAAATCTTGCCAAAGACGCTTACCGCTATTGTCGACACTGTCATTACCATTTTGCCCAAGGTAGTAGGCAGGGAAGCTGTCAGTCTGGACACCTATGCGAGCGTTCTCTGCGCCTGATACAACAATGATGTCCTTTCCCGAGCGGGCGAGAACGTCTTTCATTTCTTGCTCGATCGGCGACTTGCTAAGGGTCAGAGTATCGTCGAGATCAAAGAAAAGATGCTTGTATATGTCCAGATTTTTCATGCGCTACTACCATACACCAAAATGTGCCTTTCGGGTATACTGGAAGCTCACTCATATATATGTCACTCATTACCATCCCGTACTGTGAAGAATGTGGCGAAGCACCCGTACCGCACCGGCTCGAAAAGTTCTCACAAACGCTCGATAGCCTTCTTTTCAGAGCAGATCCTACAAAAGGTTTTTTTAACTTCTTTGAAACTAAAATCACTGAGAATATTATTCGTTTGATACCAGTGAGTGCTGTCGCGGCCGTGCTCAATTTTTTCGCCTTGCTTCATATACTTAAAAAGTATGACACTGCGCGGATAAGTGATAACACGCGCACGCTTGCTCTGTATGAAGGTGCGCAAGCTACACATGTGCGTCTCGTACAATATATTCTCTTTGGAGTGCCACTCGGTTTTGTTGCAGAAAAAATGGATGGTTCGAGTAGAAAAGTGGTGTTTACCATCATTCCTCGTCCACACAACTTCATTTCACCGTCACTTGCGTGGATGGATGACAAAGGTATTTTGAAAACAAAAATGGCAGAGGGTCATATTCCACATGCAGACGGTGGTACGGCAAAAACTTTTAAAGAAGCTTTGGAGATATTCCGTCGACTCAACTCGCCGGTTATCATCAAACCTCATCGCGGAAGCCGCGGTCGTCACACGACGCTCGATATCCGCACTGAAGCAGAGCTTAAGCGTGCTTTTGACATAGGTATGCAGATAACCACTGCAGTGATCGTAGAAAAGTATCTCCACGGCACCGTGCACCGCGTGACGCTGGTGGGTGGAGAGCCTGTGGCGATCGCACGGCGTGAATATCCGCACGTACTCGGTGACGGCGTACATACGGTAGATGAGCTCGTAGAAATTGAAAACCAAAATCCACTTCGTCACGGTGCACACTTTAGAATTCTCGATAAAGCACACCGTGCCCCAGAAGCGCTTCGAAAACAAAACCTCACGCTTACCTCAATACCCGAAGAAGGGAGGATGGTTATCATCAACGATAAAAATAGTCGCCTCCACGGCACGGTAACCGAAGACGTCACTGATACTGTTCATCCAGACAACATTGCGCTTTTCAAGCGGTTCGGGGCACTCCTCGGCGATCCCATCGTTGGTGTCGATTTTATGATCGACGACATGAAACGACCCTGGACAGAACAGCCAGATGCAGGTGTACTCGAGTGTAACGCCATGCCGTTTATCGACGTTCATCATCAGGTCATCTCTGGGCGCACCATAAACGTTGCTGCATACCTTTGGGATGTCGTTTTTCCACAAAAAGTGACGATATAAAAAAAAAGCCGCGGATTTCATCCGCGACTTAGGGCTAAAAGAAGTTGTTTTGAATAGCGTCACCGTCTAAAGTATTACCTTTTCGAAGACCGCCTTCTGTAGTTGCGATTTCGGTATCTGTCAAAGACCGAATGTACGGCTGCAGAAAGAGCTTATCGAATAGTCTTCCAGGCAAGTACAGCGAGTGGATTCGAAACAATCGATGCGTAGGCACGCTTTGCGCGCGTGTTGATGTATCAGTACCCACCGTAGCAACTGCTTGCAGGGCAGACTTTTCAAATACTAACTGCAGCTGTGCCCGCTGACTTGAGGAAAATAGGCCAAGCTCTTTGATTTCTTGCACCGCATCAAGAGAAGCGTCATGTTCAAAATCTGTGCGAAATGAGTTGAACTTCGAAAAGATTCTTTGAACATGTGATCCGCTTACAAGAAAGCGAGCGTAGTAGTAGCCGGTATCTTTATCAAGCTCGAAACTATGAGCCTCGAAGTGCTGCCTAAGAAAATTTTCCCCAGCAACTGTGAGCATTGCGCCACCGCCAAATGGCGCCCACATCCGCTCGCCCTTTGCCAGCGCTTTTTTGTTTAATACCGCAAGATTTCTAATTTCGCCAGTTGTGGTGTTGACTGCTGTCCACACCAAGTTCTCAATTGAGACGCGTACGTCAGAATCAGAATTTTCCAAGATCTACCTCCATATTTGTTTCTGCAGAGATACTACAACATATTCATGAAAAAACAAGGGACGCACTAATCCACATTGAGAAATGTTGGGTTTTTTGCTAAAATGCCGTTGTTCATGGAAAAGGGAATCGCAATACATTTGGCCCCGCAAGCGGTCTTTCATATCGGGTCGCTCACCATCACGAGTACGCTCATCACTTCATGGCTCACTGTAGCGGTGCTGGTGCTTTTCGTAGTGTTTTTTAGTAAGACGGTTCGTATGATACCAGGGCGCATCCAGGTGGTCATGGAAGCCATTGTCGGTGGTGCGTATGATTACGTAAAAGAAACGTTTGAAAGCGAGGCACTTGCACGTCGCTATTTCCCGATTATTGCGACCCTTTTCTTCTTCATTCTTGCGTCAAACTGGATCGGCCTCCTTCCCGGTGTTACTTCAATTGGTTTCTGGGGTATGTCTCGTGGCCATGAAGCACTCATTCCGCTTCTCTACCCAGTGAACACCGACCTCAACGTCACCATAGCTCTTGCTCTCATAGCTTTTTTCACTATCGAGGTGGCGGGTATTATCGCACTCGGTGCAGTTCGCTACGGCGGAAAGTTCATCAATTTTCACTCAGTACTCGGATTTTTCATTGGTATTGTCGAACTTATCGGTGAGCTTGCACGTCTCGTGTCGTTTTCTTTCCGTCTTTTCGGCAATATTTTCGCTGGAAAGACGCTCATTTTGGTTGCAATTTTCTTTGTGCCGCTTATTCTACCTGTCCCCGTGATGGCGTTTGAACTTTTCGTGGGGGTCATTCAAGCTGTTGTTTTCGCACTCCTTACGCTATTATTCATAAAACTAGCCGTTGCAGAGCCGCACTAACCTCTAAATGTATAAAGAGACCGGTACGAACTGGTCGCCCTTGTCTCTTTATAGGTTTAGTAATAACAAAAACAATATGGAACAACTCGAAGGAATGAAGGCTCTTGCTATGGCAATCGTCGTAGGTGTAGGCGTATTTGGACCAGGTCTTGGTATTGGTATTCTCGTGTCAAAGGCACTTGAAGCTATCGGACGCAACCCAGATGCATCAGGCAAGATTCAGACAACTATGTTCATCGGTATCGTGTTTACAGAGGCGCTTGCGATTTTCGCACTTGTGGTCGGCTTCATCATCAAATTCGCATAAAACAGTTGCATTTGCTCGGTAGCTTTGTTGCAACGCATCGATACTCGCTCGCCGTACAAAATGTACGTCTCGCTCGTCTCTCGCTTTGCGCCTCGCTATCAAACAAATGAAAACTGTTTAAAAACTCGCTATGGATCAAATTATTCACACATTCGGTATCGACTACCGACTCATCGCAATACAGATTTTCAACTTTGTATTGCTCTTGGCTGTGCTCTCATATTTTTTGTACACACCAGTACTTAAAATGATTGACGAGCGCAAGAAAGTGATTGCAAAAGGTGTTGCAGATGCTGAGGCAGCTGCGCTTTCAAAGGAGAATGCTGCGAAAGAAAAAGACGCGGTCATCAAGCAAGCCGTGTCTGAGGCAAGCGATATCGTAAAACGCGGTGAGGAAGCTGCAGGTCGTGAGGCAAGCACTATCGTGAAAGACGCACACGATCAGTCTTCTCGTATCGTCGCAGACGGCGAGAAAAAGGCACAGGCACTTGCGGATTCTATTCGCGCAAAGAGCGAAGCAGAGATTGCAAAGATCGCTGTCCTTGCTGCAGAAAAGATTCTAAAAGAACGTGCATAAACAAATATGAAAGCAGAACGACTCGGAAGTGTGCTCTACGAAATGACAACGCAAGCAACAACTGCGAACGGTCATTCAAAGGCTGCGCTCGATTCGTTTGTGGAGTACATTCATGCGCGTGGGTACGCAAAGCTTCTACCACGTATTCTTGCGGAATATGAACGCCTAGGCCAGAGCGCAAAGCAGTCGTCTACACTGGTTACTATGGCAAAAAAGCGCGACCTCAAAGATGTACTTGCGGCACATGGCATAGAAGAAAACGTAGAGACACGCATTGATGAAACGATTGTGGGTGGTTATACCATCGAAACCGATTCTCGTTTCATTGACGCGAGTCACAAGAACGCACTCATCCGACTTTATCAAACACTTACACACTAAACCCTTATCATCATGTCTGAAGCAATCATAGAGCGCATCAAAAAGGAGATTGAAGCTCTTTCACTCGCACCACTTTCCCTTGAGAAAGGTCGCGTCATTTCAGTGGGTGACGGCATCGCAGAGATAGACGGTCTCAAAAATGCTCGCGCCATGGAAATGGTGCTCTTTCACGAAGGTGAAGGTGAGTCGCTCGAGAAAGCGATGGCAAAAGACGACGCACTCTATGGCCTCGTACTCAACCTCGAAGAGGGTAGTGTGAAGGTGGTGATCCTCGGAAATGGTGCTCGTGTCCGCGAAGGCATGATGGTCACCGGCACGGGGAAGCTTCTCTCTATTCCTGTGGGAGATGATATCGTCGGCCGCGTGGTAGACCCACTCGGTGTAATGCTCGATGGCAAGGGTGCCATAAGTGCAGATAAAGACATGCCTATCGAGCGCGTTGCGTACGGCGTAATGGAGCGCTCTGCAGTGAACTTCCCGATTCATACAGGTATCAAAGCAATCGACGCCATGATTCCGATTGGTCGTGGCCAGCGCGAACTCATCATCGGTGATCGCGCTACCGGAAAGACGACTATCGCCATCGATGCAATCATCAACCAGAAGTATGAGCCGAAAGAGTCTCGACCTATTTGTATTTATGTAGCAATCGGCCAAAAGGAGTCAAAGACCGCTCGCATCATGCGCGAGCTCGAAGAGCGTGGCGCAATGGAGTACACCATCATCGTGAATACTTCTGCTGCTGATCCTGCAGCACTTCAGTTCCTCGCACCATTTGCAGGAGCTGCTATCGGTGAGTACTTTATGCAAAAGGGTAAGGATGCACTTGTGGTGTACGACGACCTTTCAAAACACGCGGTCGCATACCGTCAAATGTCACTCCTCCTTCGCCGCCCACCAGGACGCGAGGCGTATCCAGGCGACATCTTCTACTTGCACTCACGTCTTCTTGAGCGTGCTGCGAAGCTTTCAAAAGAGCTTGGTGGCGGTTCACTGACTGCACTTCCTATCATCGAAACACAGGAAGGCGACGTATCTGCATTCATTCCTACAAACGTTATTTCTATTACTGACGGACAGATTTTCCTCGAAGCAGACCTCTTCAACAAAGGTATGCGTCCAGCGCTCAACGTAGGTATTTCGGTATCTCGCGTAGGATCTTCTGCACAGACAAAAGCAATGAAAAAAGTTGCAGGAAAGATTCGCCTCGAGCTTGCCCAGTTCCGAGAGCTTGAAGCGTTCATGCAGTTCTCCCAGGACTTGGACGAAGACACCAAGAAGCGTATCGAAAGCGGTCGTCGTTACACAGAGCTTTTGAAGCAGGGTCAGCATGACACTATGCCGTTTGAACGACAGGTTGCGATGATCTTCGGAGCAAACAACGGTCTTCTCGATAACTCTATTGTCGAGACTATCAAAGCTCTTGAAAAAGCATTCCTTTCGTTTGTGGATCAGGAAGCAAAGGACTTGCTCCCTACAGTTTCAAAAGAGCGCGATCTTTCTGATGCTACGCAAGCAACGCTTAAGGAACTCATCGCAAAGTTTGCATCAACACACCCACAGTTCTACGCATAGGTATGAAACTTTTTATCCATTCAATTACCTTCTTTGCAATCTCATTTATTGTATGGGAATTAGTTTTATGGATAACGATAGTACAACCATACCTTGGTGATCCATTTGCAGGTACG
>JAYVPP010000103.1:0-12956 GCA_043757305.1 Candidatus Kaiserbacteria bacterium | reverse complement strand
CCTCACGAAGCAAGAAATGGTAGCGCGGTGTTGGCACGACGTGTTCTGTAGTGATACGGGAAAGGACTGTCGATGCAATATCGATGTGAGTTCCTTCGTGTTTGTGAGTATCTTGTGGGTTCATGGTGTTGTGGTTAATACTTCCTTAAGCCTCGCTTTGGCCCTATGAAGCCGCGTCGCGACAGAGCCGAGGGGTATTTCGAGAATATCAGAAATTTCTTCATACTCCTTTCCTTCAAAGTAGCGGAGCACGACAATCTCGCGATATTTCTGATCGAGTTTCCCGAGTGCTTCACGGAGCACTCGCCCATCATCGCGAGCAACAATATCTCCCATCAAGTCATCCTCACCCTGCAGATTTGCAATGATGGTGTCACCGTCGTCGTACTGCATGCCCTCAGGACGGACACTCCGCTTTCGATAGTGACTCACTGCCTCATTGTGGGCAATGCGGTAGATCCACGATGAAAACGAAAGAGATGTATCGAACGAATGAAGGTTTTTGTATGCCTTGATAAAAATATCCTGGAGCACATCGTTTTGATCCTCCTCGTTGCGCACACCGATGCGACGGATGTAGCGACGGAGCTTGTCCTCATAGCGGTGGACAAGTAACGAAAAAGCATCCTTGTTGTCAAAGGTACTCTGTACAACCTCTGCGTCAGTCGCGTCAGGCGGCGGAGTCATATGTCACTCTATAGTTACTACGGGAAAGGAACATATTTCTTTCAGCGGTTGAGGTAGGTTATGGAAAGCTGCAACACCGTCGCAAATGAGACCCAGAGGAGGTACGGGAGGTTTGCATAGGTTACGAAAGGCATCCTTGGGTATATGACGACAAGCGCCCACACCAAGGTGACAAGCAGGAGCACAATATCAGCTGAGGCGAGGTAGTTGTTTCGAAGACCAAACTGTAGTGGTGTAAAGGCCGCATTAAAGACTATATTGAGCGCAAATGGCATCCATACAGAAACCGGCAATTCTCGCGTAAACGCCTTATAAAAGACCGTACCAAACGTCACCGCGATGATGGCATAGAGCACTGTCCATACTGGCCCAAAGAGCCACGACGGGGGAGCGAAAGAAGGCTTTATAAGGCGTGCATACCACGCATAGGTGTTTATTTGTTCCATAGTATTTATTATACGCTACTTCTCGGTCGCCTTACGGTACGTATAAGACGTTGTTTTTCTGTACGTGTGAGCTGCTTTATTGCGTATTCTCGCTTCATGGCAATACTTTTATTTTCACACATCTCGCTGTAGACCAAACGCACTGGCCTTCGCCCACTCGTGTAGCGTGCACCTCCCTTTCCTTCACCATTGTGGAGTGCGACGCGAGAAGTGATGTCTTTTGCATACCCTGTGTAGTAGGTCGCATCAGCACAACGAAGTATATATACGAAAAACGGCATCGATGGCATATATGTACTATACCGTAGAAAGACCATGAACTGTTCCCGCATGACATATCGAGAACCTTCGCGCGATAAAACGCCCAGAGGGGTCACACAACATCGGAGCGGGTGAAAAATATGTCATGCGGGAACAGTTACAGAAAAACAGCTCGCAGATGCGAGCTGTTTTATTTACCAAGCTTATCTTTTTTTGGTTTCTTTTTTTCTTTTTGACTTCGAAAGTTTCCTTTTGCCATATCTGAACAATTATCTAGTACTACTTGTAGTGTATCACCACGAAGCGCACGCACACTATCGCACTGTGAATACACTAGCGCACAGGAATAAACTCAAATGTAGACAAAAACTGATGATAGTCCGTGAGCACGGGTGATGTATCGCCGTCGTACGAGCCAATAAACACATAGACATACTTCCCTGCTGTTACGATGTGATATTCCATTGCGTAAAGACCGTCAGCAACATACGTCACTCCACCCGTTGTGCCAAATGTTTCGTCTCGCATGTCACCGCGCATAATGTTTGCGATCGAGTACTGTGTGTTCCCTAGCGCCCATACTCGAGACGAGAGTTTGTCAGGGTTTCGCATCACGAATACCTGTATCGACTGCGGGCCCTCTGATACAGCGCCATTTTGTGCTCTCGCATCGCTCATCCGAGTGAGCTGATAGCCATCTTCAAAGAGCGTGTCTGTTGCACTCGCAGCGGCTACGCGCACGATGTCGTACCCTTCTGGAGCTGTGCGGTACGCAAAACGCATACCGACGCGTTCAAGGGTTACTGTCTTATATGCCGCTTCGGGAACAGTTGTCTTTGGAGTCTCTGATACCACCTGAGGTTCCGGTGTGGATTCATGTACCGCAGGCGTAGTGTTTGCTGCAGGAGCAACCTTCGATGCTTCTATGCCAGCGACAAGATACCCGAATACCAGGCCAAAACAAAGCATCAGAATAACGGATCGCATAGAAAAGAAAAAGATTTTAAGCTAGGTCAGCGTACCCTAAAGTGGCGATTGTCGCAAAGCGTCCTTCCACAGCACTAGTCTTCTTTGTATTTGCATGAGAAAAATATTCTATATCAGCTGCTGTATCAACCGCGGACAAATGAACCTGATCTTCTGGCACTCCGAGGTGAACACACTGACTCTTCACGTATCCAGGCAGATTCACATGAACCAAACTATCAGTATCTTTTTCTAGGTATAACGTCCAGTCGGGACTATTTTGTGTTACTTCAGGAAATACATATGAGGCCGCGTGGATACTAGGACCAAGAAAAATCTCTAAGTCGCTCACCTGTGCACCGTAGGTCGCCTCCATATGGCGTATCGTTTTTGGAGCCAAGCCCAGTACGGTGGGGCGCCAACCGAGATGTGCAAGAGCAACAACACCCTGCACTCTGTCAAAAAAAACGACGGGGATGCAGTCGGCAGTGAGCAAAAAAAGTGTAATGCCCGCATCCTTCGTGACAACCGCTTCTGCATCAACGGCTATCTCCCTTGCGCCCACAAATGCGCCAAATGTTTGAAGTGACACGTCTCGCACCACGTCGCCATGAGACACACTGAGTATCGCCAGGTGTGACTCCACAACTCCACATTTCAAGAGGAAAGCATCACGGTTTTTCTGTACCAACGCAGCATCACCAAAACGAACCGACATGTTGCCGTCATGCACCTTGGATGTATGTATATCGACTGTGTACTTTTTCATACATTATCTGCATCGTGTGCGTAGCTCAGCTCGGCATGCCTTATACGCAGAAATAGTTTCGGAAACCAAAGCCCAGAACGCTGGCCCATGGTTGAACGCTTTCAGATGGCACAGCTCATGCACGATGAGGTAGTCCTGGAGATGTGGCGGAAGGTCAATGATTTTATAGTGAAAGTTTAGATTCCCTTTTTGCGAGCAGCTTCCCCATCTCGTGCTCATATTTTTTATCGCGACACTGCCGTATGAAAAACCATAGTATTGGTTCAGCTCTCGGAGGCGCGAGGTGACGAACGCTCGAGCAGCTTCTTTCTGTGTGCGATACGCCGTAGGCGTACCGCGCAGACGTTCCTCAGGCACTACAACCTTTTTCTGTTTTTCGATCTGCGTCAAAATCCACGTCGCATGTGTGGTGAGAAACCGCTCAAGATATGCTTCAGCCACGCGCACCGGATGCGACACAACCACGCGCCCGCCCGGATACACCGACACGCGCACGTGTTTGGTACGGCGTGACGAGCGGCGTTCCACAGAAATGTCCGCAAGTGCTGAAGGCTGCGCGCTCATAGGGGGAAGAAACATCCCCACAGTGTACTAAAAAACAGGCACTCATGGGGAGCGCCTGTTGCGTATGCGTATTAGCTAAACCGTGAGGTGAGATCTGCCACCATGGTGTAGAGCCGTTTTACTTCCTCGACTGGCGCACCTTGCCTATATGGCTCTTTTGAGAGTTGATCCTTCTTTCGAACGACTCGCCACGAGTCGGGATCGATGACATCTGCAACGACGAACTCGCCAGTAGAGGTGACGCCAAACTCGATCTTCAAATCAATAAGAAGGCCGAGCTCGCGCCGCCACTGTTCGGCCAGAAGACTGAACACACGCTGCGCGATAGGCTTAGTCTGTAAAAGCTGTTTGTGGAGTGCAACGACTTCAGGTGAGCCTACACGTAGAATGCAATGGGTCTCGATTGGATACTTTGGATGATGCAACTCAAGAACAGTACCACCCTTTTCGAAAATTATCAGTGGATCATCGCACGGCAATGTGACGCCAAACGCTTTTTTGCCAGAAGTTTTGTAATAAAACTCAACAACTGGCGGAAAGAGCTGAGTACCTTTTGCGATATCAGGATTGCGCAAAGAATGCGAACCCTCTGAAACACCACGGATAACGACTTCCACCGGCAGCATAGTGCAGTACTTTGCAATAAATGACCGCTCCGACTGCTTTGTAAGGAACGCAAGTGGAACGCCATACTTTTGAAGGAACAAAAACACATTGATGGTTGTGGTGTTTGCCAGGATTCCTTTTCCAGGGATAACATCATGCCGCTTGCCGTCGCCAGCGGTAATGTCGTCTTTTGAATGAACAATGCAGAGCCCCTTTTGTGGCTCCATGAGTAGAAAAATCGCCTTTGTTTTCCCTTGGACAAAGGGGTCTTGCAACATTAGTGACATTTTTTGGTTCTCCTTTTCGATTGCTGTCTGTGTGTAGGTATACACGAAAACACCCCGGCGCGCAAAGCGCGCCAGGGTGTTTTCCACTTTAAGTCTCTACTCCCTTACCTTGCACCCTTTGGAAGCGCTTCACACACGATACCGTTGTGATTGCCATCAAGACCGTACATATCCATGTTCTTGCCAAGTGTTTTGCAGCGGTCGTATACAGACTGTGCTTCAGGCTGAGTTTTAAAGTCAGAACAGTTGTAGTTCATCTTTTCTGCATTACAGAATGCATCGACGTTAATAAGGTTACCCTTGTCGTCACGCTGTATTTTAGCAGCTGCAAATGATCCTGTCTGAATTGCCTTTCCAAGATCGTAGTCTGTCTTCGAGGTTTCGAGACCAAGCGCAATGAGAAGTGACGCAATGACGACACCGAGCGCAACTTTTGCTGCAGTACCCTTCAAAATAAAGAAGAGCGCAACCGCAACGGCAAGCAACCCACCGATAACCCACAATCGCACTTTATGCGAATTCCGCATACTATTCATGTCGTTCATATGAAATCTGATTATTTATCTATACAACTAGAATATACCTAAACGCATCGTTCGCCAACACCAGCTGATGAAAGTCGGCTTTCACAACGATACACGTATACACAGCGAGATATGAATATGGACGGCCACTTACTATCAAAATTAATTATTAGGTAGTTTTGCGAGGTGATGATACGCCTGGGCGCCGAGCACGGCGCCCAGCACTGGCCCGAGAACATACACGACGGAAAATGAATTAAGCGCAAACGCTACCGCAGGGTTGAGAATCCCCGCAGCACCAAGCGCGACCGTCGTGAGTAGGCCAAGGAGCAGTGAACCACCGACGACCACACCGGACATCTGCTTCTCTACTTTTCCGAGGACTACTGCGGTGATACCGAAGTTGAAGAAGGTTGCACCGATAAGCTCTGCTGCAAAGAGATGGAAGTCAAATGCGCTAGGAGTAAGGGGGCTCACCGCACCAAAAAACTTTGAAAGAAAAAGTGCAAGACCAGCGCCAATAAACTGTGCGACGATGTACACCGCTGCATCTTTCGCAGAAATTTTTCCAATCGAAAACTGTGCGAGAGTAACCGACGGGTTGATGTGACAACCCGAGAAGGAGCCGATGGTGTACACAAATAGTGCAAGCGTGAGTGCTGCTACAACAGGGACGATCACCGGGAACGCTGCCCCGTAGCTTAGTGTTTCCAATACCGCAAACGAGAGCACAAATGTACCGATAGCTTCTGCAACATACGCCTTATACATAGCGAGAAATCGCTTAATTATTACAGCCTCATTCTATCATCAGTGTGTACGGATGTGGCTGTGTGAATGTGCATGCTGGTGGGTGGAAAGTTGTGCCAACTCTACCTCGCGGTCTGCGTCTGTTCCTAGACGATGGCGGCTTCCTAAAAACCATACCGAGATGAGTGTTGTGATGGGTATCGCAAGTACCAGACCAATGCTACCGATCATAATACGTATAATCTCCGTCGCAAAAATTTCTGTGTTTATAGTAGGCAAGATTCCGGCATTTGTTGTTTGATAAAAGAGAAGTAAGAGTGGGAGTGACGCTCCTACGTATGCAATCGCGAGCGTATTTACGAGTGCACCAATATGCTCGCGTCCGATGCGTGTCGCGCGTTCATAAATAATTCTCTTAGAGACATTTGGCGCAATACGAAGAAGTTCCTCAACAGATACTGCTTGTCCGATAGCTGCATCGTAGAGCACACCAAGTAGCCCGATGATGATGCCGCCCAACAAGAGCCCGAGGATATCGATAGAACCCTGTGCATTGAGGTTGAGATACACTGCTTCTTCCGAGCCAAAGCCCGTGAGACGTGTGAGAGACACCGACCAGTATGCGAGTGCGCCTGTCACACACACTGTGAGAATCATACCGATGACCGCTGCAGTCGTACTCCGCGTAAAGCCATGTGTGACGTATGAGCCAAATACGATGATGCAGGAGGCAACTCCCACCGTGACCAAAAGTGGCGGATATCCATGAAGAATAGCTGGCAATAATACGTAAAAAATAGCTAAGAAACTACCGACCAAACTCACAAGTCCGCGAACACCTTGCTTGCCGCCAAATACAAATACCGCACCTACAAATAAGAGCACTATTACAAAAAGACTAGGGAGCCGATAGGGATCATTGACCGTGTAGTAGTCATTTCCATCGAGCGTCTCTGATGTATGCGTCATATAAAAAACCTCACCAACCTTCAAACTCAAATAGTCATTATCGACAGTCACTACTTTTCCCTTCTCCAGACCATCGAGCACTTCGACACGAATCGTTTGAAAATTTGTCTTTGTATTTGTACCTGGGATATCTCGCACTTCCCGTGTATCGATGTGGAGCACCTTTGCCGTCATCATCGTCACTTTTTCTGGGACAAGCTCATTTTGTTCCGCGTACGCGTACGGCGCAATAAGGATCACAAAACAGACCGTCACGAGAAGAAAGTATTTCATACAGAAAAGTATACCTTGCTCTGGCAGTAACGAATAGCTTATTGCAAATTATTTGCAATAGTGTACTCTGGCCTTATGCCGCATCATCACAAACGCACGCACGACATTCCCTCTCTTTTACGAGAGCATGGCTTTCGTGTCACCAGGGGAAAAATTGCTCTTCTAAAGGCTCTTCACGACCACAGTGCGCCACTATCCGTCGCAGCACTTGGTCTGCTGTTGGGAGAAAACACTCCCAATCAAACAACCCTGTATCGCTCGCTCCTCGACCTAGCTTGCGCCGGTATCATACGACGTACGGACCTCAATACAGGTATTGCACACTTCGAGTACACCCCAGATCGCCCTCACCACCACCACATTGTATGCACCTCATGCAACGCCATCGAAGAAATTGACCTCTGCAACATAGGCACACTTGAAAAGAAAGTTGCGAGTGTCTCGAAACAGTTTGCATACATCAGCACTCATTCACTTGAGTTTTTTGGTCACTGTCGCGCTTGCACACGGTAATAATTATTATAATTAACAATATGCTTTTCCTCATTGCACTTGCAGCATTCATTACAACGAGTATCGGAGGCATCTTTGCACTCCGCCTCAAAGACAGCCTTCACCTCATCTTGGGATTTAGTGCAGGCGCAGTCATCGGCGTCGCGTTTTTTGACTTACTCCCCGAGGCACTCGCCCTCGCTGCACAAAGCGGTAGTACCCGCACACCACTTTTCATAGCGCTTGGCTTTGTGGGTTATATGCTCGTCGACCGAGCGCTCTTTTTCCATGCGCAACACGAAGCACACGACCATGGAGAGCATGCTCACGCACACAGTGGAGTACTCGGCGCTGGCAGTCTGTCTATCCACAGCTTTCTCGATGGTCTAGCGATCGGCCTTTCCTTCCAGGTTTCGAGTGCGGTGGGCCTCATCGTAACAGCAGCCGTGCTTACGCACGATTTTTCTGACGGCATCAATACCGTGAGCATGATACTCAAAGGTGGCGGCACGAGGAGGAAAGCCCTCAAGTGGCTTTTCGTCGACGCACTAGCACCCGTACTTGGTATTATTTCAACCTTCTTTTTTACACTTTCGGAAGGCGCTCTTGCTTCTGTTCTCGCTGTCTTCTGTGGCTTCTTTCTCTACATCGGCGCGAGCGACCTCCTTCCAGAAAGTCATCACCAGCATCCAAAAGCTCTCACGACACTCCTTACCATTCTTGGCATCACAGTTATCTATGTTGCGATTCAGTTCGCAAGCTAGTATTTGCTCGCAGTTTTCTCTTCAAGCTCTTTGAGACGCGCGCGAAGTACCTGATGATGAATAAACTCTCGCGAATACTCTAGAAATTCTGCAAAGACAGACACGCCTTGCGTCGTCTCGTAGTAGAGTGCTTTTTCCACCGCCTGATACTTATCGAGCTCTCGAGCAAATTGCGCCACCTCGTCATCTGATGTTTCAAAGCGAAGCCATATCGCAAGAATCTCTACGCCTTTCTCCCCAAGTGAGTCACAAATGGTTTTCATCGCCCGTTGCTCATTTTCAAACTTTATTTTTTCACGGGCTTCGCGGTCTATTTTATCGTGTGTCACAATCACTTCATCCCCGTGAAGGGCTTCCGGCCAATCGTGTATTTCAAGCATGAGAAGCAGATCTTCCTGCTGCTTTCCAGTGAATACACCAAGCTCATACGCAAGCTGCTTCAGAGAAATAATATGCTCCGCGACGGTCTCTGGCTTCTCCACACCATGCTGTACCCATCCTATTCGTTTCAGTTGTGACAGTGCGTTCCACACGTGCGGAGCAAGATGAGCAACAGTGAGTTCAGTGTGTTGTGTTGGTGTTCTTCCCATATTATTTTCCCGAGGTGTTTTGGAGATCCTTCACCGCTTGGTACTGCGTGCCTATGTAAAAGGTGAGCATTGGAACAAGGATAAGAAAAAGAATAACTGCAGCGAGCTTTGAGTACCACGTCACCGTATTAAATACGATCATATACCTACTAGAGTAACATTCGTTCTTGTAATTTTTCGCGGTAATACACTCCCACTACACTGCCGATAGCAGCCCCGAGACATGCACCAGCAATACTTTCTGAAAGCCAATGAAACCCAAATGTCACGCCGATGGTGATGAATGTCGCCATAAGCGGTATAAGAAAGCGTGTGTACCAGCGTGGTGGTAGTATCAAAATGAGCATAGTAGCCAGCGCGCACGCGATAGTTGCATGCGACGACGGCCATCCTCCCACAATCTGTTCTTGCATAAAGCCAAAGTGGAAGTCACGACTATTATCGACAAACGCGCGGTCCACGCCATCATGCGGGTGTGGTGGCGATGTACGACCAGTGAATATTTTTATGAAAGTTGAAAGTGTAAAGCCGAGGAGGACGCATTGTGCGACTGCGCGTGCATATATATGAAGTGCGTCATTTTTCTTAACACGAGCGAAAAGGTAGAGCGCTAGCGGCAGCAGTATCGGGACTGAAAAGCCCAGCCCGTCTGCAATGAAGAGAAACAATACCGGCACATCCTTCTCAACCATGACAAGATAGCGCCAGTCCTCTCCCGAATAAACCAAGTACGCCGTTGCGAGCACCGCAACACCCGCGAGCGCGCATGACCGCCACGACAAAAGCGCGCGTACGTGCTTGGTGTACTCATGGAAAAATTCCCTCATACTGGTTAGTCACCAAAGTTCATTGGGGCTTCGTCTGGCTTGGTGACCGGCGAGCAGTGCAATGCCTGCTCGCCCTCACCAAGCATCACGCTCTCACCTTTTCCTGTGAAAACTAAATCTTTATTCGTGTAGCGCACACCAGAGGTAACGGTTTGCGCGAGCAACACACCCTTTGGAGGAAATGTGGCCTTTGGGTCTTTTGGTGCGATGTGAAGCGCACTCATGTTTGGTGCAAACGAAACTTGAAAGGCGACATGCTCGTCGCACTCGTAGTCATAGAGATATGAAGTAGGACCAGTATTTTTTTCTGGCATTGTGTTCGGCGCTTCATTGCTTCCTTCTGGCGCATTGAGGGCAGCTGCGTCTTTCGGAGCCTGGCGAGACATCTCTACGATATGAAAAATGCCTGCAGCGAGTACAACCACGCAGAGAAGCATAATCAGGGTATTTTGTTTCATATTCATATATGCCATAAGTATGCAGGAAGAAGCGCATTTGGCAATATTGCGAAAGACACTGGTCGGCGCTACAGTTACATACGGATTTAGTACAGGAGAAACAGATGGTTCATCAACGAAATTTTGCTCCCCCACCACTACCTCGCCAGACATTGTGTGATCTGATGCAGAAGGCTTACCCGAGCCATAAAACACAAAGAGAGCTTATTGTGCTCGTCGTAGAAGAGTACATAAAGCTGTGGTTACTCAAGCGCGAATACCCTTCGCGCCGCATCGTAGCGCCAGGCACCATACTCGCCGTCCAGCATGTTCATCAACGGCTGGGCAACGATATCATGGCGCCAGGTACAGAAAAAACTAATGACAGCTATGACACTGAAATATACCGAAATCACTGCATCGACTATCTTGGTTTCTATCTGTATCGTGAGTTTGTGTGGGATCATCTAGCTGACCCTCGTGGTGCGGTAGACACCATGCGTGCGTATTATGGCTGCTTTCATAATGACCCGCCGCCGCCCTGGCAACAGATGGTGGAAGTATATAATCGAGGAGGCTTTGCTCTACGTGTCGTGGTGAATAACGGAGTAATACTGCAATAAGCACAAACCCCCTGGCGTATTCTCGCCAGGGGGTTTTATACTTTCATCGACAACGAGATATTATACTGTCGGATGTCCAATCGCGCCCTGTTCAATATTCGCAATATCACTGGAAGTCGGCGGAGTCTTTTTTGCAAACACGACCAGCTCTTTTTGATGTGCAAGCTCACCTTCGAGACGCTTAATGTCCTTCTTCAGTCTTCGTGACTCAAAGTATGTGTCGATACTCTGTGGCAGTACCATGAGAAGCGCAATGAGCACTCCCGCGAGCATTGTCATCATTAAAATAACGGCGAGCGATCCGGTGAGATGCCATGCGAAAAATGAAACGGTCACGACCGCCACATTTTGAAGGGTAAAAATAACAGCGAGAACACCAAGCGCGAGGCCAAAAAGGAATAACATAGAAACTACTAAAAAATGATAAAACCCTACTAAACAGTATACTCTTTTAGCCGTATGAATGGGATTTTTGTTACAGCTCGTAAACCACGAGGTACTGTTATACCATATGTCTTTAGTAGTGAGAAAACGCTATCTGGAAGTCTAAGGGAATTTATTTCAATACCACCAAAAGTGCCTCCAGTGCCGATTTTTCAGATCCAAGATTTGGACTTACTGCGCGAAGTTCACGCAATACCGTGTCGATTTTTCCGTCGATCCTTGTCCACTCAGCACCATCTTTGGCCTTGAGACGAGATGCTGCTTGATCCCATTCATGCTCGAGGTCCCCAATACGAGTTGTTGCACCCGATTGATCCCCTGCATTCAACATACTGAGCGTATCTTGTGTAATAGTCCTGAAGCTAGAAAGGTCTCCGAGAGGCGACGACGGTGTGGCCTGTTTCGATGTCGATGTTGTAGCTTGTTTCGACGTCGTTGATGTTGTCGTATTCGTTGTGACAGAAGGTGCTACTACATCAGTCGCGAGAGCCGCATGTCGCACATGATAGCCAGTACCTCCTCCTATCAGAAAGAGTGCCAGTACGACAGCTGTCTGCCATATACCTCCCCGCTCTTTTGACTCGTCGATACGAGTCGCTCCCATTCCGATGACATCACGCTTGGTGATGGTGAGGTACGTAACAATACTGAGAATCCCTCCGAGGAATATGAAACTCGTAACCGTAGCTCCAAGTCCAAAACCTCCGTACTTTGCCGGCTGAGAAAGAAGATCGCCGAGAGAAGCACCGAGCGGTCGCGTGAGCACATAGATGATCCAGAATGAGAGAATCGAATTAAGACGGAATTTCCATGCAAAAGCCGTGACAGCTATGATTGCTGCAACGAGCATGCCAGTCATGAAATATCCGACCCCCAACCCCTCAGACACGAGGTCGCCCGTAGCTGTACCGAGAGCGAACGTGAAAAGGATGGTAGTCCAGTAAAATGCTTCTCTCTGTCTGGTAAAAATGGAATGGATTGAAAGTGTCTTTTCGCTTATATACCACGCAAGGAATGTGCATGCCAACAGAGCTCCGAAAATAAGCGTACTGGTTTCGAGTGGCAACCCTTGATGCGACATATTGTCTGTTACCAACGTACCAAAGACGCTCACGAGCGTCACCGCAAGCCAATACGTGCGAGGAACGTATTTGATCGCCTTAAATTGAAAGAAGAGAACCATCGCAAGCAATACTCCGGTAACGATTGAGGTGACGGTGAGGCCAAAATTTAAATTAACATTGAGGAAATCAGCAGCAGTCTCTCCGACTGTTGTACACAGTATTTTAATGACCCAAAAGTACAGAGTGATTTCTGGAACCTTATTCAGCATCTGCCATAGCTTGTTTTGTGTAGTGCCAGACGAGGCATTTGTTTCCATAGAAATCATCTCTGAAATATAAATAATGGCATTTGCTTCATGATATACGAAATACACTGAGGTTTTTCCTCAGTGTATTTCGATATAGTATTAGTCAGCGGCTTCTGTTCCTGGAGCTTCGTTATGATCACCGGCATCATCATTGGTCTCGGTGTCATTGCCTGCCTTATCCTTTGAGTCAGCTACCTCGGCAGCATCGTCATTTGTCTCCGCAGCTCCTGCGACCTCAGCTTTATCTTTTGAATCAGCCGCTGTTGTAGAAGTGGCATCATCATTTGTCTCAGTGTCCGTATCAG
>JAYVPP010000102.1:0-13065 GCA_043757305.1 Candidatus Kaiserbacteria bacterium | reverse complement strand
CTTCCCGAAAGCGCAGCAAGCGTACCATCGAGCTGTCCGCGAGCGGAGGTCAGCTGTGGTCCAACGCTAGCTAGATCTACAGGAATATTACTCTTTGTCTCCTGATCCTTTGAATAGAGATTTGAAAGGGTGGTAGCAAACGAAGCGATACGACGAGCATTGGTATCTGCAGAAGCCAAAAGCATCTCTGCGTTTCCTCCCGTAGGATCAGAGTCCACTTCTCCTTTCCATGTCGCAAGGAGCGCGCCTATGTTCACACGCTCTGCGTTTAATGCATCAGCACTTCCACGCCCATCGATGCGAAGTCCTGGCTGTTGCGTACTCGCACTCGAAAAGAGTTGGTCAAGCGTACCGTGCACAACGCTATCTGCTGTCGTAAATGCAGAGCGGTACGTGTTTTGTGCAGCGGTTCGTGCCTCCTTTTCTGCTCGCTCTGCTTGAGCCAGACCTACATCGCCAGCGTTTGCGCCGGCACGAGCAGCTTCATACGAGCCTTGCGCTTGGAGGAGCACTGCACTTTCACGGCTATTTTCAATGCTCGCAAGTACAGTGCCTGCAGCGACTGTATCGCCAAGCTTCACACGAACAGACGTCACACGCCCACCTGCCTCTGCTTGAAGGCGTGCTTCGTGCGTCGACTCAATGGTGCCAAGTATAGAAAGAGAGCTCTCAGAGCCTTTCATGCCACCTGCAGTCGAAAGCGTGACTGTCTTTTGGTCGACGGCTACTGGAGCAGTAGTTGTGGCTGATTCTTTTTTAATAAAAAGGCCAATCGCAACAAGTGCGACGACCACAACTGCGACGATAATTACATTTCGCTTTCCGTACCACATAAAAAGTTGTTGAACTATGTTTCTAATCTGTTTCATACATTAATGATAGATAATAAACTAAAATACGATGAAGGCAGTATTTTACACTCAAAAAAGACAAAAGTCAATACTCACGTAATGGTTCAATACCTTGTGAACACTGTCATATATAATGCAGTGTTTGTACACAATCGCATCGGAGTTGCTCTAGGCTTCTTACTCGCACTATTGTCTGACATCGAGTAATATATACACATGTTCAAAAATTTCATTATGAAAAAGATGCTTGCGTCTCAGACAAAGCATCTTCCCAAAGACCAACAAGACATGATCCTCGGCATGCTTGAGCAAGACCCAAAACTGTTTGAGACAATCGCTCTTGAGATGCAAGCAGAAATGAAAAAGGGGAAGGGGCAGCTTTCTGCAGCAATGGCAGTGCTCCCAAAGTACAAAGACCGTCTTGAGCAATTGAAAAAAGGGAAGTAGACAGTTTAGTAATTCTTTGTTCTTTATGTCGACATCAAAAAAGATATTTATTATCCAGGGCAACCCTGACGCTCAGGGTTTTTGTGGCAAGATTGCTGACACATACCAAGAAGCCGCTCTTGCAGCTGGACATACTTTTGAGCGCATCAATCTTTCTGACATGAAGTTCGATCCCATCTTGCGTAAGGGATACAAAGAAATACAACCACTTGAGCCTGACCTGGTGATGATCCAAGAAAAATGGAAAGCGGCAGACCATGTGGTTATCATCTATCCAAACTGGTGGTGCACCATGCCGGCACTTCTTAAAGGCATGTTCGATCGCATGTTTCTCCCAGGCTTTGCTTTCAATTTTGACAAGCAGACAAAGAAGATCATTCAACGCCTTACCGGCAAAACCGCACGCGTCATCGTGGTTGCAGGTACACACAGCCCGTTTATGACCTGGCTCAAGTTTGGTGACTACACAAACGAGATCCAGCATGCCATCCTCGGCTTTGCAGGTATGAAAGCAAAGGTCACGACGTTTGGTCCCGCAGATAAAGTGACTGACCTGGTACGTGTGAAGTGGCTCTCAACAGTGGCAAAGCTCGGTGGACGAGGGGAATAAATGTGCTGCTATTTTATATAGAATGGAGGTTCGTGATGATCCAAAAGCCAATCGTTCTAGTTTAAACTTCGAAACAGTCGAACAGGAGGAAGTAAATGAATAAAGAGAAAGATTTCGGCTACTTCGAAGGTAATGTTGGCTTTGGCCGTTTTGAAGTAATGGAAGATCCGTGGGGCGATCAGCTCATTGAAGACGGAGGAACTGTCTTTATCAGCATCGATGGTCTCACTGTCTAAACCACACACTTGCGTGGTGAGATAACGACACCTTACAATCGCCCGCGCAACCTCTGGTTGCGCGGGCTTTATTTTTTGTCGATTTTAAGCCATACTACGAGTCATATGTCGTTATCTGTAGGAATCGTCGGTTTGCCAAACGTGGGGAAGTCCACGCTTTTTAATGCACTTACTAAAAAGAGTGTGCCGGCAGAAAACTATCCGTTTTGCACTATCGACCCGTCGGTTGGTATTGTCCCTGTGCCTGAACCTCGCCTTGCAACTCTCGCGGCTATCTCTAGCTCGAAGAAAATCCTCCCTGCAGTCGTGGAGTTTGTCGACATTGCAGGTCTCGTAAAGGGTGCGGCCGACGGAGAAGGCCTCGGAAACAAGTTTCTCACGCACATCCGTGAGACCAATATGATTGCAGAGGTGGTGCGTATTTTTGAAGATGGCGACATCATTCACGTGTCTGGTCGTGTCGACCCGCTAGACGACATCTCTGTCATCAACCTTGAGCTCATCATGGCTGATACAGAAACAGTGACGAAGCGTTTGGGTAACCTCGAGCGTGGTGTAAAGCAAGGCGACAAAGCAGCTATCGCAGAAAAAACAGTACTTGAAAAAGTGCGCCAGCACCTCGAAGCAGGCCAGCTCGCCGTCACACTTCCACTCGAAAAAGAAGAAGTTCCATTCCTCAAGTCCATGCACCTGCTTTCTGGAAAGTCGTTTCTCTATGTGCTCAATAAAAAGTCAGGTGCACAGAACCTCGATGAACTCAACGACGAGCGTTGGCACGAGCTCATGGCGTTTATGGATTCAACAAAGTCCGAATACGTCATCGTCGATGCTGGAGTTGAGCACGACCTTAAAGATCTTGAAGAGGAAGAGAAAATGGAATTTCGCCGTGAGTATGGCGCGCAGGACTCTGGCATCGACTCACTCATTCGTGCCGCTTACAACCGCCTCGGTCTTATGTCGTACTTTACTACAGGAGAAACAGAGACTCGTGCATGGACAGTACCAGTAGGGAGCACCGGTCCTCAAGCAGGAGCGGCCATTCACACGGACTTTGAACAAAAATACATCCGCGCCCAGGTAGTGAGCTTTGCAGACCTCGTCGCGGCAGGGAGCATAGCGGTAGCGAGAGACACCGGCAAGCTCCGCACAGAGGGCAAGGAATACATCGTGAAAGACGGCGACGTGATTGAGTTTATGGTGTAGGACAAAAACGACTGCTATTTACGGGCGGTCATTTTTTCTGCATAATCTATACATATGGAAAATAACAACAAGCCACGCGATTTCTTTATTCATATCGCTACTTTTGCCAGCCTTTACTTCGCGGCCATCGCGCTTGTCACACTTCTTTTTACACTTGTCGACTATCACTTCCCAGATGCACTCGGGGGCTACTACAGTGACCCGTACTCTGGCCCTGTGCGTTTTGCTATAGCGTCGCTCATCATCCTAGCGCCGCTTTTTGTCTACCTCATGTGCAAGCTGCAGGAAGATGTCCGCAAAAACCCAGCTCGCAATAATCTCTCTATTCGTAAGTGGTTTACCTATATCACGCTGTTCATTGCTGGTATGGCAGTGGTTGGTGACCTCATCACGCTTCTCTATTCATTTCTTGGAGGGTCACTTCCTGCACCATTTTTTCTCAAGTCGCTCACACTCCTCGCAATAGCAGGTGCGGGCTTTGGATACTTCTATCTTGACCTCAAAAATTTTTGGCAAACACACAAAGCTGAGTCGCAGTATGCGGGCCTCGGTTTTATTGCGTTAGTCCTGAGCTCCGTCTTTCTTGGCTTCTTTGTGATGGGTAGTCCCAGCACACAGCGTGCCCTTCGACTCGATGAAGAACGTCGTCAAAACCTCGACGCTATTCAGATGCAGGTCGTAAGCTACTGGCAAGGAAATACAAAGCTTCCTGAGACTATAGACGCGCTTAAAAATCCACTCCAGGGCTTTAGCGTACCGCAAGACCCAGAAACTGGCGTAGCATACGAGTATAAGAAAAAGGATGATAAGTCCTTTGAAATCTGCGCGACCTTCGCTCAGCCGCTCGCGCATACACAGGGTGGCGAATATTATCCAACCACTCCAGGGCTTACCGACGCTTCCAACTGGCAGCATGACGCAGGGCATACGTGCTTTACCCGCACCATCGACACCTCACTCATCAAGCCCACCGTGCCAGATTTTTCTACCCTTAAGCCCGTCGAGCAACAGCCCACTGTCCTTCCTCCAAAACAAGTTAAAATCAACTAGCAAGATTACGTAGTGTATGAGTACTCGTTTTGACCATGTAGCCATCGAAGCCAAGTGGCAAAATAAGTGGAAGGAAGCAGAGCTCTATAAGGCAGGACAACGCGACGAGAAAAAAGAGAAGAAATTTATTCTCACAGAGTTTCCGTACCCGTCTGGCAACCTCCACATTGGCCACTGGTACGCTTTTGCTGTGCCTGACATCTATGTGCGGACACTTCGAATGCAAGGCTACGATGTGCTCTATCCAATAGGTTTTGACTCTTTTGGACTGCCAGCAGAAAATGCTGCTATCAAACGCAAGCTCGATCCAAAGGAGTGGACGTACGACAACATCGCGTACATGACGCATCAGCTCGAAAGCATGGGCAACAGCTTTGACTGGTCGCGCATGGTCATCACGTCAAACCCCGAGTATTACAGATGGACACAGTGGATATTCCTACAGTTTTTCAAAAAGGATCTCGCGTACCGCGGTGTGGGAATGGTGAACTGGTGTCCTGTCGACAACACCGTGCTCGCAAACGAGCAAGTAGTGGACGGCAAATGCGAACGCTGTGGCAATGCGGTAGAACAACGCGAAATGCCTGAATGGAAAATGCGCATCACGCAGTATGCAGACCGCCTTATCGACGACCTTTCACCGCTTGCGTGGCCAGAGTTTATTAAAGACCTCCAGCGCAATTGGATTGGCCGATCTGAAGGAGCTGAAATAACCTTCAAGCTTTCGACAGGTGATGACCTCACGGTCTTTACGACGCGCCCAGACACACTTTATGGCGCAACATTCTGCGTGATTGCGCCTGAGCACGCTCTCGTACAAAAATTGAAGCCACACATCACAAACTGGGATGAAGTCGCTCTGTATCAAAAAGCTACTGCACAAAAAAGCGATATCGAGCGTCAGACTGTCGGGAAGGAAAAGACCGGCGTGCAGTTCGAGGGAGTAACGGCCATCAACCCTGCAAACGGAGAAACCATCCCAGTGTTTATCGCCGACTATGTCCTTGCTCGCTACGGCACTGGCGCACTTATGGCAGTACCTGCTCATGATGAACGGGATTTTGTGTTTGCAAAAAAATATAACCTACCGATAAAACAAGTTGTATCAGGTTATTTTATAGGCACAGGTGAGATTGCGCCTCGAAGTGAGAAAGATATTCACACTTACAGAGCTTCAACTGCAATTGTTAAGCATTGGTCAGAAAATAAATTTTACGTCGTTAATTTCTCAGAAACTAATAGAGGTTTTGTAGGTGGCAGTGTAGAAAGCGGTGAATCTATTGCTGATGCCGCAACTCGTGAGACAAAAGAAGAAACTGGCTACACAGATGTGCAGTATGAAAAAATGCTTGCTGAATACCATATTGGGCGATGCTATAAAGTTCGCAAAAATAGAGAAGAAGTTTGCTACGATAGCGCGCACGTGGTTCAGCTTCTTTCAGATAATCGTGTTGAAATCGTAGATAACGAAACTCGAAGTGGAGAATGGAAAACAGCAGACGAGATTTTGACTGACGTTGAGTTTGCTGAGCATCATAAAGAATTTTTTAAATGGTATCTCTCAAATGAGATTCGTACTGGAATAGGAACATTAGTAAACTCTGACGAGTTTAACGACACGACGTCTGAGGAAGCAGGTCCAAAAATAGTTGCAAAAGTTCGTGGGAAAATGAAGTCGACGTACAAAGTACGTGATTGGTCTATCAGCCGTCAGCGCTACTGGGGAGTGCCCATTCCCATTGTGTATGACCCTGAAGGGAAGCCTCATGCAGTTCCACAAGAGCATTTGCCCTGGACACTTCCCGCTGATGTGGACATCACTCCCACAGGTGAACCGCCACTTGCAAAGTCTAACGAGCTCAAGGAGCGTACAGAGCGCATCTTTGGTGCAGGCTGGACACCAGAGGTAGAGACTATGGATACGTTTGTGTGCTCGTCATGGTATTACATGCGCTACACCGACCCCACAAACGAAACCGCATTTGCATCGCTTGAAGCACAAAAGGCATGGATGCCCATCGACATCTACTTTGGTGGCTCTGAGCACACGACGATGCACTTGCTCTACTCTCGCTTTGTGCAAAAGGCACTTTTCGACATGGGACTTACGTCCGTTTCTGAGCCATACAATGTACGCATCAACCGCGGACTTGTGCTTGGCCCTGACGGCAACAAAATGTCGAAGTCGAAAGGAAACGTCATTGACCCCGACGAACAAGTGACTCGCATGGGCGCTGACACTGTGAAAATGTACCTGGCTTTCATGGGGCCGTATGCTCAGCCGTCAAACTATCCGTGGGACCTCGGCGGTATCGCTGGCCTTCGTCGTTTCCTTGAGCGTGCATATGACCTTGATCAACGAATAGTTACCCCGAATGGGAATACTCTGAGCTTCACTGGTTCTAATCTTACCGATGAACAAACCATAGACACAGACTCCGCACAAACAAAACGAAGTCTTCATCAAACCATTGCTAAAGTGACCGCTGATATCGGAAATATGAAGTTCAACACGGCCATTAGTTCTCTGATGATATTTGTTAATGTGGCCGAAAAAAATTGGTTAACGCAAGAAGATTACGAGACATTTCTTAAACTGCTCGCACCCTTTGCGCCTCACTTGGCAGAAGAGCTTTGGGAAAAAGCAGGGAAGACGTCATCGATACACCTCGAAACATGGCCAGAAGCAGACCATATCCTCACACAGGAAACTTCGCTCACCATAGCGGTGCAGATAAATGGTAAGAGCCGAGAGACTATTATTATTGCCCCCGGCGCAAGCCAAGAAGAGGTACTTGCGATCGCTCATGCGAATGAAAGCCTTGAAAAGCGTCTAGCAGGACAGGAAATTATAAAAATCATTTATGTGCAGGATAAGATTTTGAATTTGATTGTGAAGTAGCAATAATTTTATATCTGGAGCCATGGTCGCTCCACTCCCTGCGAGGCGACTACGTTTCGCGACCATGGCTCCAGACAGGCACTTCAGTTAACGCTTGACGCATCTCAAACGGCGTGATAGAAATGACAGGTCAACCATTTATTAAGAAAAGGTCAATAGGGGTGGAAACTATGGTCAAACTAAGCTTTAAACCAAAACAAGCAACAAAGAAACTCCTCTCGGTTCTTCCTGACCGAGCGTGTGACGTACTCGTCAAACGCTATGGCCTTGGCACCGACAGCGACACCCAGACACTCGAGTCTATCGGCCAGACCTACGGCATCACTCGCGAGCGAGTTCGCCAGATTGAAAACTACGGTGTCACTACCATACAAAAGTCTGACGCATACAAAGAGAGCGAGGCTTACTTTGAGGAGCTCCGCGGTGTTATCGAGGAGCTTGGCGGCATCATCACCGAGCGCGCACTTCTCGAACATCTTGCAAAAGACGAGTCGACACAAAACCACCTTTTCTTTATCCTCGTCATCGGTGCTGCTTTTATAAAGCATAAAGAAGACGAACATTTTACGCATCGTTGGAGCGTTTCAAAGGAATCTACATCTTCGATCGAGTCTGCGCTTAAGGAAGTGCACAAAGGTATAGGAGAAAACGATCTCATACCAGAGCCAAAGCTCATCGCTATGCTCACAGAAGCTTTGGCTTCTGAGTCTGTGAAGACAGAAGACGAGGAGATGCTTCGTCGTTGGCTTGCACTTTCCCGCGTGCTCGGTCGTAATCCGCTCGGTGAATGGGGTGTTGCTACTTCTTCAAACGTCCGCGCTAAAGGCATTCGTGACTTTGCATATCTCGCGGTAAAGCGCCATGGCTCACCAATGCACTTCCGTGAAGTAGCAGAAGCTATCCAGGCACTCTTTGACCGGAAGGCACACATTGCAACCTGTCACAACGAACTCATCAAAGACAACCGCTTTGTACTTGTCGGTCGTGGTCTCTACGCTCTCACCGAGTGGGGCTATACTGCGGGAGTAGTAAAGGATGTGCTTCAAGAGATCATCAAGAAGCATGGTCCACTTACTCGAGAGCAAATAATCGACAAAGTTCGCAACGAACGCTACGTGAAAGACAACACCATTGTTGTAAACCTCCAGGACACAAATATTTTCAAGAAACTTACAGACGGCTCATACGCACTCGCCGATTAATCATCGCTTGACCAAAAAGTTGTATAAGTAATTTTGAAAGGTTGGGGGTAGGTCTCCGTTCAAAATTACTTATACAACTTTGAGCAGAAAAAAAGAGGGGATACGCCCCTCTTTTTTCGTGTGTCGTCTGATACCATAGTGGTATGTCACATGACGGCGGAAGCTCACCTTTTGGTGTACGACACCTTGAAGCACTCACAGGATGGCTCGGTGCATTTGGTGTAAATACCGGAAAGATACTTGCTGTTGTTGGCCTTTTTCTTCTTGCCACCTTACTGCTCACCACAAACCTTTCTCAGAACACTATTTTATCCTTTATGGTGGGCTCGAGCCCTCTGTGGTTGCCATATATTTTATTTTATTTGTGGTTTGAGTCTTGGATGTACTACATTCAGACTGATAGCAAAATAAAACTCGGTCGCGTTTCACTTGAGATATTGCTCCCGAAAGAAATTGCAAAGTCACCTCTTGCGATGGAGAATGTTTTGACGCAGCTCTACCAGAAGGCAAGTCCGGACAACCATATCAATACCTACTGGGATGGCAAACACCCACCTTATTTCGGGCTCGAGCTTATATCTACTGAAGGAAATGTTCGCTTCATCGTCTCTACGCCGTCAAAGAAATACCGCCAGTATGTAGAGTATGCTTTTTATTCTCAATACCCTGGCATCGAGATTCGTGAACTGCCTGTCGACTACACGGCAGCAGTACCGTGGGATCCTAAAAACTGGGGATATATGCCAATCCACTTCGGCAAAAAGAAAGCAAACCCATTGCCTATCATGACGTATCTTGATTTTGGTCTTGATAAAGATCCAAAAGATGAGTTCAAGCATGACCCCATGAGTCCGATGCTTGAACTGCTTGGGTCGCTCGGTCCCGGCGAGCATCTCTGGTTTCAGTTTCTCATTAAGATACATCGAGAGGAGAGTTTTATGACCGGGTCACTCAGCGGCACTGTCCCAGACTGGAAACCACAAATTAAGGAAGAAATAAAAAAAATATACGACGAAGCTCGCGAACGTGGAAAGAATGGTGATGATGATGAAGAGTTTCGAGGAACACCGATACTCACACCTCTTGAAAAAAGTACCATTGAGACACTTGACCGTGCTCGCACTAAGTTTCCTTTTATTGTGCGCACAACTGCTTTTTATGCTGCAAAGCTTTCTAATATCGACTACGACCGTATCGGACAGGCGATTACGACATTTCAAGCTACAGAAAATCCTGGTCGTAATGGTATCGGTTATAAATGGCGTGCTGACTACGACTGGAATATGTGGCAGGACCCTTCTGGGAAAAAGCGCCTACACCTCAAGGAAGAAGCTCTCCACATGTATAAACTTCGTGTATACGAGCCCATGAACCACCGAGATACAACTACCATCATGACTACTGAGGAGATTGCCACTCTCTTTCATCTTCCTGGTGTAGCGGTGACTACCCCTGGACTCACACGCATTCCTTCTGCGCGTGCTGAAGCACCTTCTAACCTACCGACGGCATGAGTGACGAGTACCTACCAGAGTCAACGCCACATATACAAGTGGAGCGACGTCGAATCGTCAACGTAACGCTCGCATGCGTCGCCTGTTTCCTACTTTTGTGTGTTGGTATTGCTTTAGCACTGATATCTGTAAATAAACCGGCAGAAAATTTTCCAACTACTATCGCTATGGCTATATCCGAAGGGCAGGGAGTGAGTGAAATGGCAGCAATACTAGAAAAAAATGCTGCAATACGTTCAGCAAGTTTTTTCAAGCTTGCTGTTGTACTTCAAGGTGCTGCATCTTCACTTCGTGCGGGTACGTATCGCTTTACATCACCGCTTAGTACTATGGGTGTTATCGAGGCGCTTACAACCGGTGCCTATAGCAACGAGTCAGTCGCCCTCACTATTCCCGAAGGGACAGATGTGGAGCTTCTAAGTGCAGTGGTACATGCGACCTTTCCGCATATTGCCACGAACACTTTTTATATAGATGCGCTGCCGTACGAGGGTTACTTGTTTCCCGAAACATACTATCTTTCACCAAAGTCTTCTAGCGAAGATATAATTGCACTCCTAAAGAAAACATTTGCTCTGCGTGCTACGCCATTGTTGCCTGCAGACGCAGCAAGCGAACAACAAGTTGTTATCATGGCGTCAATTCTAGAACGCGAAGGCAAAACAGCAGAATCCATGCGCATTATTTCTGGTATTTTATGGAAACGTTTAGGAGCAAAAATGCCACTCCAGGTTGATGCAACACTCGAATATGAACGTGGTAAAGGTAGTGCCACACTCACTATTGCCGACCTTATGAAAGACTCGCCTTATAACACCTACACTAGAAAGGGTCTTCCGCCCACACCCATTTCAAACCCTGGTCTCATTGCACTTACTGCTGCGCTTCATCCCGTACAAACAGAGTATTGGTTTTATCTCACGGGGAGTGATGGCACGTTTCATTATGCCAAAACATTTGAGCAGCACAAACAAAATAAAGCTCGCTACCTAGGGCGATAAAGTCATGATAAGGTACACCGTATGACAAAAGGTGACCTAGTATTTATCGGACTCTCGGGAGGAGTAGACTCATCCGTTGCTGCACTGCGCTTGAAGCACGAGGGCTATACGGTGGTAGGTGTATTTATCCGTGTGTGGCATCCCGACTTTATCTCCTGCAACGAAGAAGCAGACCGCTTAGATGCTATGCGCACTGCTGCAGCACTTGAAATACCATTTCTGACGTGTGATGCACGTGAGGCATACAAGGCGCTCGTGGCAGACGAGATGATTCGTGAATATAAAGCTGGCCGTACACCGAACCCCGATATACTGTGCAATAAAGTCATTAAGTTCGGCGTCTTTGAAGAGTTTAGAAAAGCACATGGAGCTGCGTACATTGCCACAGGTCACTATGCACGAGTAGAAAAATCTATAGCGGACGAGTACGAGCTTCTCGCAGCTCTTGATACAAAAAAAGATCAAAGCTATTTTTTGTCGCAAGTAGATGTAAACCTACTTTCGCATGTTCTCTTTCCTATCGGAGATACTGTAAAAGACGAAGTTCGAAAGGAGGCATTAGCGCACCACCTACCTAGTGCAACACGACCCGATAGTCAAGGAATATGTTTTCTAGGGAAACTTGATATGAAAGAATTTCTTTCGCATTACATTCCCAAAGAAAGTGGTGCTGTTGTCGATACTGCTGGGGTGGTCATTGGTACGCACGACGGCGCGCTCTTTTATACGATGGGACAGCGGCATGGTTTTACCATTACAAAAGGACAGGTTGCTCTGGCGCCACACTATGTCATAGGCAAAGATCTTGAGAAAAACCAGATCATAGTCGACACTACTCAAAAGGTGCACAGGGCAGGCTCCGACTATGTACTTACCAACCTCAATCTTCTCTGTTCCATAGAGACGACTACCGCATACGACGTTGTTACCAGATATCATGGCCCGCGTGCAAAGGCTACCATTACAATGCAAAGCAACTCAGTATGTCGCGTCACACCAAGCGTACAGAGTGACCAAGCATCACTCGGACAAACCTGTGTGATATACGATGGTGAACGTGTCGTGGGTGGTGGTATTATTGATGCATACTTATGAAACAAATATTTGTACGAAAAGCAGATGGGGCAATGGAGATTTTTAAAGAGCAGAAGCTCAGGCAATCTCTCAAGCGATCTGGAGTGAGCAGTACCGAAGTAGAAAATATCATGAGAGATATCGAACAAGAACTGTTCGACGGTATCACCACTGAAACACTCTATAGCAAGGCATTCGACCGCATGAGGGAGCTTCCACAGCCGAGCGCTGCCAGATACTCGCTTCGTCGAGCACTTTTTAGCCTTGGTCCAACGGGCTTTCCTTTTGAAGACTACCTCACAGCACTCTATACACACGATGGATACCAAACAAAAACTCGCGCAATTTTGCGAGGCAAGTGTACGACACACGAAGTCGACGTCATTGCATGGCGCCCGGACGACTGCGTCATTACTGAAGCAAAGTTTCATCATCAGCCTGGCACAAAAAGCGATCTCCAAGTAGTGTTGTACACTCATGCGCGTTTCCTTGATCTCATAAACAAAACTATCACCAAGAGCAGTACGCATTCGGTGAAGCGTGCAGCGGTTATTACAAATACAAAATTCACCAGCGCAGCAATTGAGTACGCAAAGTGTTCTGGCATAGAATTAATCGGTTGGGATTATCCAAAAGGAGTTTCACTGCAGGCGTGGATTGAGCGAACAAAACTGTATCCGATCACTGTTCTTGCGTCTTTGCGTGCTCGCGAGAAAGCGGCGCTCATGCAGGGAGGAACGGTGTTGTGCCGCGATATCGTTGACAATAAGGCACTTTTGTCATCTCTTGGTGTCACAAAAGGTAGGATTCAAGCCGTTTTCGATGAAGGTTCCAAGCTGTGTACACTCTAAAAATCCTCGTGCTATACTTTTCTACGTTACAGGTTAGTAGGTTAGAATAGAAAATATATGGAAGAAGAGAAACGAGATGGACAAAAGACTGTAGTCGCATTTATTTCAGGTCTCCTCATCGGAG
>JAYVPP010000101.1:0-13195 GCA_043757305.1 Candidatus Kaiserbacteria bacterium | reverse complement strand
GCGCGTCAGTTTGTACGGGTATTATTGCACTCATTTGGCTCACGACTCTCCCTGCGCGGTTTTCTGATATTGGAAAGGGAGCAAATGCAGTGCAAAACAGCGCACTTACAGAGAAGGCACTTTCTGCGTATGACATATATAAACAAACTCTAGAAAAAGCACAGCAAGCAGCCTCGACCAGTGCGCAGGCTTCCGTTTCAAAAAGTGAGATCGAAGATAAAGTGAGCGCGCTGCGCGACCTTGTTCGTCAGAATGATTTGAAAAATGCTTCAGTGCAGGTTGCTCCAGCTACTCCTTCTGCACAGTCGCCATCACCAGCACCTATTATGATTGAGGTTACGTCCCGCGCATCTTCAAGTGCACAAGCGGACGACTCAAACATAGGAAAGCCGGTACTCATTGAGACGAGGTAAGTAACGCTCGTCGTATTTCTTTTCGGATGCGCGTTCGCGCTTGCTACGCGCGCGCCGCTAAACTCACTTCGTTCCGTTACGACCGAAAAGCGACACACCTCGCTCTTGTGAGCGAGGTGGTGAATGGATGTAGTCTTTATGGTAGAATAGCCGGGTAATTTTAGAACAACCAGACACCTTACTTAATGGCAAAAATGGCAAAAAAACAACCAGCAGAAGAACCAAAGAATGAAGGAGTGGCACCTGAAGTTGTCCGTGGTGTCATCACCCAAAATATTTCCGACGAAATGCGCCAGTCGTACATCGACTACGCAATGACCGTTATTACTGCGCGCGCACTTCCTGATGTGCGGGACGGCCTCAAGCCAGTGCATCGCCGCATCCTCTACTCGATGAGGCTCAATGGCCTTACGGCAAGCGCAAAGTTTAAGAAGTCTGCGACCGTAGTGGGAGACGTGCTCGGTAGTTTCCATCCACACGGCGACGCCGCAGTGTATGAAGCGATGGTAAAACTCGCGCAAGATTTTGCGACGCGCTATCCGCTCGTGCTCGGCCAAGGAAACTTCGGTTCCATCGACGGCGACTCTGCTGCTGCGTATCGTTATACCGAAGCAAAGATGTCGCGCGTGTCCGAAGAGCTTCTTCGTGATCTTGAAAAAGAAACAGTCGACTGGCGTCCAAACTTTGACGGAACAAAAAAGGAGCCAACGGTGCTTCCTGGTCTCGCACCAAACCTGCTTCTCAATGGCACGCTCGGTATCGCAGTGGGTATGGCGACGAACATTCCGCCCCACAACCTTCGAGAAATTGCCGCTGCCATCGCACACCTCATCGAGGACTCGAAGGCAACCAACGAAGACCTGCTCCAACACGTCAAAGGTCCAGACTTTCCAATGGGTGCAGTTGCGTTCAATCAGAAAGACATCACGCATGCATACACCAACGGCAAGGGAGGAGTAACGGTACGAGGTGAAGCAGAAATTGTGGAAGATAAAAAAGGTGCGTTCTCTATCATCATCACGTCGATTCCATTCCGTGTAAACAAAGCGGAGATGCTCATTAAGATCGCCGACCTTGTGCGCGATAAAAAGATCGAAGGCATCCGCGACCTTCGTGACGAGTCTACTCGCGACATCCGCGTGGTCGTAGAGCTCAAGAGCGGCGCACAGCCGCAGACGGTGCTCAACAAACTCTATAAGCACACGCAGCTCGAAGACACCTTCCACTACAACATGGTCGCTATTGTCGACGGTGTACCACAGACGCTTTCACTCAAGGGTATTTTGGTGGAGTACATCAAACACCGTCAAAACATCGTGCGTCGTCGCACCATTTACGACCTCTCAAAAGCACGAGAGCGCGAACACATTCTCCTCGGTCTCAAGAAAGCACTCGACCACATCGACGAGATCATCAAGCTCATCCGTGCTTCAAAAGATGTCCCTACAGCGCACGAAGCGCTCATGAAGCGTTTCAAGTTTTCTGATCGCCAGACAACAGCTATTCTTGACATGCGTCTCCAGAAGCTTGCAGGCCTCGAGCGCAAGAAGATTGAAGACGAGCTCAAAGAAATCCAGAAGCTTATCGACGAACTCGAAACCATTCTCAACAGTGAGAAGAAAATGCTTGCTATCGTAAAACAAGAAATCGCTGACTTTGCGACAAAGTATGGCGACGATCGTCGCACTAAGATCGTGAAGGGAGGAGTAAAAATGCTCAACCCCGAAGACTACATTCCCGACGAAGAGTGCGTGCTCGTCATCACACAAGGTGGCTACATCAAGCGCACGAACCCTTCTGAGTATCGCCAGCAAAAGCGCGGCGGTGTGGGTGTCATCGACCTCAACACAAAAGAAGAAGACTTTGTGACAAGCTTGATCACAACCTCAACACATAGCGATCTCCTTTTCTTTACCGACAAGGGCAAGGTCTACCAGACCAAGATGTTCGACATTCCTGAAGGCAAGCGCGCAACGAAAGGGAAGTCCGTTATGAACTTCCTTGCACTCACTGAAGGTGAGAATGTCACTTCAGTTCTTCCCGTACGCAAGGATGAAAAAGGTTCAGACGAACAGTCGCTCCTCATGATGACACTTCACGGCACCACAAAAAAAGTCGCTGCAAAGTCGTTTGGTGATGTGCGTCGCAGCGGTCTCATTGCTATCACACTCGACGACGGCGACTCGCTCATTGCTGCACGTTTTGTGTCGCGTGGAGATGAAGTGGTGGTTGTCACTGCAAAAGGCCAGTCGATTCGCTTCGACGAAGGTGACATTCGCGAGATGGGACGCACTGCAGCAGGTGTCCGTGGTATGAAGCTCGGCAAGGGTGACACGGTGGTCTCGACCGGTATCTTGCAAAAGGGAGCAAAGGACATGGAAATTCTCATTGTCACAGAAAACGGCTACGGCAAAACCACAAACGCAAAAGAATATAAGGTGCAGAATCGCGGAGGCTCGGGCATCAAGACTGCGCAGGTGACTGCAAAGACTGGTCCGGTAGTGGGTGGCGAAGTACTCACAAAGGAGTACAAAGCCGAAGGCGAGCTCGTGGTTATGTCGAAGAAAGGACAAGTGATACGCTTGCCACTTGTACAGATTCCATCGCTCGGCCGACAGACACAAGGAGTGCGTGTGATGAAGCTGCGCGATGGGGATGCGATTGCCTCGAGCGTTTGCTTCTAAACCGTAACCCACTTCCAACTTCCTTCGGATACGTTCAATGTTTATTCAAGAGCGAAGCGATTGAGTATAAACATTAATCCCTTGCGGACGTTCGGCCCCGTATTCTCGGGGCCGCCGCTATGCTCGCTCCGCTGCGCAACGACCTCAGAAAGTTGTAAGTGGGTTTAGATAAATGTGATTTTTCTAATAACTATTAGATATGTCAAAAAGCAAAAAATTAAAACGTCCAAATAGTTTTGGAACGCCTGTCGAAAGTATTCGATTGATTAAAAAATCTGTTTATTTGATTGCGCGCGGTAGGGCAATGAATCCTCTTAATCCTGCTGAGATTACCTGGTGTGCATTGGGTACTGGGTGTGTTGTTGCACCAAATAGGTTAATCACTGCTGCTCATGTTATCAACGATGTTGTAAGCGATGAGGCAATAAAGCATCATCAGGTAAGAGATTTGTACTATTTGATAAGGAATGACGATGAAGCAAATTGGCATTTCCAATGCATTATGCCAATACTGGACAAGGATTTATTTCTGTATCCAGAAGTAGATTTAGCCGTGATGTATCTTGATGAAATTTTTTATCAGCACGCCGATAAAGACGACTATATACGAATCAATACAGAATTTAAAAATATAGGCACACAAATAGCAGTTTTAGGTTATCCGTTGCCAGTCCTCAGATTCGATGGTGATGTAAGTAAGCCGATGACTGGCGATATTTTATTAAGGACGGACACTGGTGTTATTAACTGTCGCTACCGCGATTCACAACTTGCGTATATATATGAATTTACCGTCGCATTTAATCCAGGCAACTCAGGCGGTCCGATATTTGATTGGAGGACAGGGCAATTACTTTCTATCGTTCGTGGTTACAGGCGAACACCAATTCGTCAATCAGAACATATTTTGTCTGAAGAAGAATTAAAAAATCTTAAATTGAAGGAATATACGGAAAAATCATTTATAGTTGCCGATTATGCAACTTACTCAATAGGCTTTGCCACACCGTCTTTCATTAAAATTTTTCGTCAACACGCAATTGTTACATAGACTCGGCCTCTGTACTTAATAGAAAAAGCGCCGAGGAAGCTCGGCGCTTTGATGTTGCTAGAAGAGGATGATTCTTCCGTTTTTGATTTTGACATGATGAGCTTCGTGGATACCCGTCATGTTGATAGTCGGGCTGTCGAGAGGGTAACTCAGGGATACATAATTTGAAATATGCTCCCATGGCTTCATCTCACATTCCATGGGGTTATAAAACCTCGTGGCGTTTCCGCGAGCATCCTTCAGCGCGCGGATAGTTGCATAGCAGCTTCCGCCGCCGCGACCATCAGCACTCGTTATTATTCCCGTGCGGTACGGACTCTTGAAAAGAAGTGTAGATGTGTCCTTCGCCAGAGCGGATGGGGACAGGGCGACCAACAAACAAAGAACTAAGAGAGCTAGGACTGATTTCTGCATTTTTTCCTCCTGTACAAGCAGGACAGTATAATACTACTTTTTATTATTTTGTCAAGATTTACTGCTCAAAGCATTTACTAAGTACATATGCCCGGCCTATGTACTTATAAAAATTTCCGCAATACTTACTTTGGTCGTTGCGGAGCTTTGCGAGCATAGCGGCGCCGTGCGAAGCGAGAGCGAACGCGCATCCAAAGTAAGCATTGCGGAAACTTCTGTGCTTCTAAAACGTCTGGTGATATCTCACCGAAAACGTGAGGGGAGCGGGTATACTGTACCTATATATGAGGTTTGTTATTCCTGATACTGCAGTGACGCATTTTAATTTGCTTCCCGGAGACCGCGTGGCGGACATCGGTGCGGGGAGCGGACATTTTTCTTTTGCAATTGCGAAAAAGATACTACCAAATGGTCGCGTGACCGCCATCGAGATACAGAAGCAGCTTGCAGAGCGCATTGCAGCAGAAGCGCGCAGTCGCCACATCACAAACGTCGATGCGATGTGGGCCGACATAGAGTCACCGCGTGGCATCCGTGTGTCAGACGGCATCTATGACGCAGTCGTACTCGCAAACGTCCTCTTTCAGATTAGCGACAAAGCGCACGTACTTACAGAAGCTGCGCGCATCTTGCGACCTGGAGGGAAGCTCTTTGTCATCGACTGGACTTCGTCCCACGGCGGCATGGGTCCGCACCCCGACCATGTGCTTTCGGAAGCAAATGCAAAAGATGTTATTCCTACTTTAGGCTTTGTGTATGAGCGCGGCTTTCCCGCGGGGACGCACCACTATGGGCTCGTCTTCCACAAAGCATAGCGGAAAGCCGCGCGTCTCGTGCTTTACTGTATAGGTCACTATGAAACCGTTTCAAATCATTCTCATATCCGTCTTCGTTGCACTTTCGCTTGGGGGTCTCCTCATGTTTGCGACCTTCCGCGGCTTTAGTGCAAAAGCAGATCCACTAAATGGCGGCGTGACTGTGTGGGGTACTCTCGACCGTCAGGCATTCGAGCAGGTCATCGGCGACCTCGCTTCAAAGAATCAAAAGTGGGGTACGGTGCACTACATCGAAAAAGATAAATCGACGTTTGAAAAAGAGTTTGTAAATAGTATCGCAGAAGGCAGTGGCCCCGACCTCGTACTGTTGCCGCATGACCTCCTCATCCCCGAAGCAGGCAAGCTCACCCAGCTTTCCTACGATAATTTTTCTGTACGCGACTATCGCAACACTTTCGTAGAGGGTACCGAGATATTTCTCTTCCCGAATGGCTTTTTTGGCATTCCGTTTGCTGTCGACCCGCTCGTCATGTACTGGAACCGTAATATCTTCGCGTCCTCAAAGCTCGCCTACCCGCCGCGCACCTGGGAGGAGCTCGTGAAGGACACTGTCCCCGCCATCACAAAGCGCAAGGATAACAACGATATCACGCTTGCGACCATCGCCTTTGGCGAGTATGCAAATGTCTATAATGCAAAAAGCGTCCTCCTCCTCCTTATGACACAAGCTGGTAGCAAGCTCGTACAGCTTGTGAATAATGCCTTTGTGGTGCGCCTCAACGAAAGCGCAGGCACTGCAGTCTCGACACCTGCAGATGCTGCTATACGCTTCTTCACACAGTTTGCAAACCCGTCTGCGGTGACCTACAGCTGGAACCGCGGTATGAAGAGCGACCGTGATGCCTTCCTCGCGGAAGAGCTTGCACTGTACTTTGGCTATGCGAGCGAGTATCAGTCGCTCCGTGATGGCAATGCAAACCTCAACTTCGACATTGCTGAAGTGCCGCAGGGAAGTGACGAAACAAACCGAAAAGACTACGGCCTCATGTATGCGTTCACCATTCCAAAATCTGCAAAAAATCCTTCTGGCGCCATGGTCGTCGCAAAACAGTTTGCGCTTACCGATACTACCGACCGCCTGGTGCGCGAACTCTACCTCGCACCAGCCAGGCGTGACCTTATTGCAAAAAAGGCCGGCAGTCCTTTTGGTGATACCGTGTACCAGGCCGCACTCATTGTGCACGGATGGCTCGACCCAAACCCTATGGCGAGTGATAGTATCTTTAAAGAGATGATCGAGACCGTGACCTCTGGCCGCGCAAAAATAAGCGATTCTATAGAAAATGCCTCATATCAACTTCAAAAATTGTTCTAATGCTCTGCTCGGCGTATTGTTTTGTATATGTGTTTTTTTTGGCACTACACTTACTACGTCCGCAGCCTCACAGGATGGATTTTTCAGCAGTTACAATGACGGGTACAGCGGCACTGCTAACGATGGGTCGACACCAGGCGGTTCAAATGTTGTTGGTAGGCAGTCCTCTTCGGGTAATTGCGATTCAGCAAAAGAACTTTGTAATCCTCTTCGGTTCAAATCCTTTGCCCAATTTTTTTCTGGCCTGCTCCATATCATCGTTATCTTCGCGATACCGATCATCATTCTCATGATTATCTATTCGGGCTTTATGTATGTCATGGCGCGTGGAAGTGAAGAGCAGGTCACAAAGGCAACGCGCTCACTCACCTACGCCGTACTCGGAGGTCTCATAATTTTGGGGGCAGAACTTATTCTACGTGTCATACAGGGAACGGTAAGTCAGCTTACAATCTAATATGAAACGCATATATACCCAAGTATCAGGACTTCTCGTTAGTCTCTTTCTTTTTATACCTGCAGTAACTTTCGCTGCCCCTCGAGATTTTGCTGGCGTCGTGTCCTGGGTTGCAAACTTTGCGACGCTCCTGGTACCTTTTATCATCGGGCTTACATTTCTATTTATAATTTGGGGCATGGCAAAAGCCTGGATCATAGACGGTGGCAACGAAGAAAGTACGCAAGCAGGGAAGACGATACTCCTTACGGGCATCATCGGCCTCACCGTGATGGTGGGTATGTGGGGTATCGTGTCGCTCGTACGCAACGCAATATTTTTCTAAGTTCGCACAGCAGCTGCCACTATTTGGATGCGCGTCCATCCTAGCTTCGCGCGCGGCGCTAAACTCACTTCGTTCCGTTACGACCAAAAACATCTGCGTGGTCTTCAATCCACAGGGTCATATTTAGGGTCCTCTAGGTAGTATAGAATAGAGCTACAGTCTAATAATCACGCAAATACCATGAAACGACTCGCGTTGCTCACACCTCTTCTCATGCCGACCGTGGCGCTCGCTGCCTTTAACCCAGAGCCAATCGGTAGCTATATGTCGAGCATGACGTCGTTTATAAACGGTTACGTCATTCCCTTTATCATTGCTGTGTCTCTGGTCGTATTTATGTGGGGCATGTTCCAGTTTTTCGTCCTTGGTGCGACCAACGAAGAAAAGCGCGCAAAGGGAAAACAGCTCGCTATCTGGGCAGTGGTAGGCCTCGTGCTCATGCTCTCGCTCCAGGGTATCGTCGTATTGTTATCTTCGACTTTCGGTTTTGGCGATAGCACCATCACCGCACCGTCGACTTTAAAGATTTAAAAGTTTGCTATACTACAGACACTGCCAAATACATAATATTCATATGAAAAAAACACTTTATATTCTCGCGTCGTTCGCACTCCCTGTTGTTGCAAGCGCTCAGACTTTCGGAAACCAGGGTAACCTCAAGGGGTACCTCAAGAGCATCATTGATTTCATCAATGGATACATCATTCCGCTCATCATCGCAGCGGCCATTCTCGCGTTTATCTGGGGAATGTTTAAGTTCTTTATCCTAGGTGGTGCAGACGAAGAAAACCGCGCAAGCGGCCAACAGCTCATGATCTGGGCAGTGGTGGGCCTCGTCCTCATGCTCTCGCTCCAGGGTATCGTCAACCTCTTTGCAGATGCATTCGGGTTTACCGGTGGCACCATCATCACTCCTACTGTTCCCGGCGTACGTAACTAGGCTTCGATATGGATTTCGTCTACGCATATGGCACATCTGCGGGAGACGACTACGCAAACGCAATCGTCGACAAAGTGAAGGCGGTGATCATTTACCCGCTCATCACTTTGCTGTTCATTGTGGCAATGCTCGTTTTCCTATGGGGAGTCTTTCAGTATGTACGGAATGGCGCTGACGAGAGTGCGCGCAGCGAAGGGAAGCGCCATATGATCTTCGGCATCATTGGGTTCGTCGTCATGACATCAGCAGTCGCCATTCTCTCAATCGCACGAAATACCTTTGGTATCTAAATAGTATTTCAAAAAGGTAGATATAAATAAAGGCCGGCTTATAAAATAAGCCGGCCTTTTGGGTTACTGCTATGAGTTGCAGCCGTTTGTGCCTTTTCTGTCAAGAACAAAAGTGACTGGAATTGGTTCCTTCACTTCAGGGCGAAGTTTGTACCTAAACACATACCGCCTATTTCGAGGTTCTGTATTGAGGTTCACAAGCTTATCGCCATTGAGCGCTCGCGACATGCAATAGTTGGGCACACCAAGAATCTGAAATTCCTTTCCGGGGTATGCTATGAACGGACCTTGTTCAAGACTGTTGGTGGATGGCATTGCTTGGCCGAACATACTGCTCGGGGCAAGTAAGTTGAGGTTTTTGAAGCCTATAAATCCTACAAAGATAACGCCAGCAACAGCAGCAATTCCACTCAGGGAAAAGCTACCACCACTACCGCCTCCACTACTACCATGACTTCCTCCAGACATCGTTGTATCTCCTTAATTGCATTTATTTGATTGTGCAGGGAACCATCCAAGTGTTACTTGAACAAGCTCAGTTGCGGTGAAAAGATACATGCCACCCGAAAGTTGCATGTGTGCCTTATCGCTACCCGGTCCGAATGCGACCACGCAGCCGTTTTGAGGTTTCCTTTGCGAGTTGGGCGTCATTCCTAACACCGCGTCAATTACCTTTAGCGGGGGTATACCATCGTCAGCTACTGTTGTAGTGACGGTGGGTATACTACCCCCCGCATTCTCGACGAGTATTCGGTTGATCTTCTCCGTATACAACATCATTGTTGATACCTGAATCACAAGAAGCAGCAGACCAATGACTCCCAACACTTGTGCAACAGACTTTTTCCCAACGACCAACATGTAGAATGCTGCTGCGAGAGCTACCCAGCCCAGCGCGTATGCAATCCATTGAAGTGGTAGTGAGGTAGAAGCAGTGACACCGGGTAGTGTGGGCAAACCGAAGTATGCCCAGGCACCTACCCCCAGCACGGCAGTAGCAATAGCTGCAATCGTGAGAGGTGAAAAGCTAAACTTCCATGATGATGTATGTGTCGATACTGCTTTGATGACTAGGTATCCAATGCCTACGAGTGCGAGACCAACGGCGACAAGGAACCCCAGCCCTCCAAGCATTCCTCCAAATGTAATGGTTCCAGTTCCTAGCGCAGCTGTCACTTTGCCAACTAAAATAATGACAACACCCAGAACGAGCAGCACACAGATAACTAGCAGAGTATTTGTTAACCAAGTAGGTATCTTCATGACTCACTCCTTTAAGTGTTTCCTTGCTGCGTATCAGGCGGTGTTTGACCACCGACCGGTATAGCAGTGACTGGTTTCTTTCCACGGCCTTCGACGAAGGTCGTGAGTTTAGATTTTGCGATTTGTTCAAACTTGTACATGTCAGTACCGCCTGCGGCTCTGATGGCCTCGTACACGTTCTTAGCTCGCTTCGCTTCTGCTATTGCGACGACGTTTATTGCTTCAGCGTCACCTTTTGCAGTAGCGATTTTTGCGGTCGCATTTTGTTCCGCAACATAGATCAGCGTAGAGGCTCGGATGAAATCTTCTGCAAGATCACTTCCTGGCGCCACGTTGATGATTTTTATTTTAGAGATTCTAAAGCCGTACTCCTTCTCAATGAGCGTGACCGTGTGCTTAAAGTATGTATCAATTTCACTTTCAACACCGACACTATCGACATCGCTGACAGCGCCCTTGCTGTCTATTGCAGTTTCACGTAGGTCAACGTAGGTTTGTGAACCTACGAAGTCCCGCATGCGCGCAGCAACCATGTTTGTTGTTGCTTCAAGCCACTGCTCAATCCTGAACAATGACTTGTATGGATTGACCGTCTCACCATAAATGATGAGTTCGATATCCAGAGGAATGTTGTCTTTGCATTCCGCCTCTTTGACCTTTGTGTAGTATTGGTCACCTTGCACCAGAATATAGTCGAGGGCGTCGTCGCCCTCTTTCTGTACCGGGACAGGTGTCCTTAGAAGGGTGCCATCGGCTTGTGGAACTTCAGTAAAAGAAGTCCACGAGAAGGTATGCTTGTAGACTGATGCAAAGGGCGGTATGCCCACCCAATGCAATCCACGAAACAGAGATACGATAAACCGAGTGGGCGCTGATACAAATCCTCGTCGAGAATGCGACGCGACTGAATCGGTGTTTTGATATCGTGGCAGTTCTACTATATCCCAGTCATCTGTTGGGTCAGGGGTATCCGCCGCAACATCGTTAGGGACGTTACGCCGAAAGTCATGGCCTTGATATGCCATGACCATATGGTCAAACTGCTGGTTTTGCAAAATTGCTTTTGCTTCGCCTTCATTTACGAGGGTGAAGAAAAGATTGTTTTTGGCAAGACCGCGTGCTCCGACAGCGAGTCCATATGTTCCTCCGAAGATTATGATGAGCCAACCTGCAACTGAAATTGCTCCAATAATGGTCGAATAATCCATTTTTAACTCCTATTCTGTTGTCAAAGAACGGTTCCCCGTTCTTCTGTGTGGGGTTTGAGGAGGGGATAGAACCCCTCCCATTCAAGTACTATCATATCATATATACTGATAAAAGTCAAGTTTAACGTAAAGGCCATGAAATGCAGAAATTAGCTGAGGAGCTAGGTGGTTCGGGGATACTGCCAAAGGCTCGAACCTTACAGGTTCTATACACCGTTCGTGTCGTACTCGCTTTGCTCCGTGCGACATACTCACGGTTTTCTCGCCCTTCACAATGCTGCGCATTACGTGTGCAACCATTTTCACTTCGTTCAAATTTGTCCGCCCACCAGGGCTCGAACCTGGGACCTTATCCTTAAGAGGGATCTGCTCTACCAACTGAGCTATGGGCGGATATGTAACTGTAAAACGATCTTATTCCTTAATGAGGGCGGATAGTGCGGGGCAACTCCGCGCTCACAAAGGAGCTACGGGCGGATGTGTGATTGTTCTCGTTCCTTCGGTGAACATAGTACCGTATAAATGGCTTCATTTCAATGTCGAGTATAGGCGGGTTTCAATTATTTGAAATCTACGGTACTCTAAACAGTCGCTGGGGACGTGGCGAAATTGGCAGACGCGCCTGCCTTAGGAGCAGGTGGGGGTAACCCCTTGGAGGTTCAAGTCCTCTCGTCCCCACAAGCGAAGCTTTTGGCGAAGGACTTGAAGAGTCCGAATACATCGAACGGAACGAAGTGAGTACGATATGAGGACTGTACCGAACATGTAATGTTCAAGTCCTCTCGTCCCCACAAAAACAAAAGCACCCATGCAGGGTGCTTTTGTGTTATCGGATGCCGCTGTCGCACATGATGGGGATATGTGCAGAAGGTCCTGTGACCTCCACCTTGCCGCTACAGCGAGGAAAGGGCGAAGTGCTTGCAGTACCTATATCATAGACACCTCGCGTGAGAGATACTGTAAATGTTCCATCAGATGCAATAAGAGGAGTATATTTTTTTCCTGTTGCAGTATTGGTAAGAGTGAGTATTCCTGTATAGGGTTTATCTGCGCATTGTGGGTCAGGAGGATTCCTCATGACGGGACAGGTGGGACCAACCTCTGCCCTACCTGTAATAGCGATAAGTGCCGAGGTGTCTGTATTTTCGTGAGGACATTCAGTAAATACGCATGAGGGGCCAGTACGACTTACGTACGAGCCATCAGGGCACTGTTTTGCCTCCATAGTACATGCGTAGCCTCCTTTCGGTGGCTTTGAAGGTTGTGGCGCAGGTTTTACTATCGGTTCGTGTTGAATTGCTGCTGGTGTGCTCGTAGTCACCGGTACTTCCTCGATGCGACCGTTGGTGCTTGGACATGTTTCAAACTCACAGAAAGGGCCACTGCGATGCACATATGATTTGTCCGGACAAAGCCGCGCTTCTTGCGTACAGCGACCACCCATGTGCGTGGCTTCAGAAAAAAGCACTAGTGGGTTTGTGGTGTTGTAGCGGAGAAAGAGGCCGGTGAAAAAAAGCGCAATCACACACAGTACGATGAGAATGGCGGGAAGCGAAATATATCGCATACGATTGTAAGTATACTCCGTATTTTGCGAGGTGGTAGAGGGCGTGGGGATGAATATAGTTATTGGTCCAAGTCACTAAGTAAAATTGTTGTTTTTCGAATCTTACAGATTCTGTTCAGGTTGTATGACCTTTTCTTCCTGTGGTCGAAAAGTCCGACAACCTTTTCGATTCCCATACTAAAGTCTCCCAGACTTTCTCCTGGGCACAAATTAAAACACCCGTAGGGTGTTTTAATTTGTGCCCAGGATGGGAATCGAACCTTACAGGTTCAGTACCCGTTGTGGGTATTTTTGTTGCTATGCACAAAACTACCTCGCAACAGCTTCGATTCCTAGAAGGAGACAACTTTTACTTTTGTGCCCAGGATGGGAATCGAACCCATACGGTCTTGCGACCACAAAATTTTAAGTCTTGCGCGGCTACCAATTACG
>JAYVPP010000100.1:0-3633 GCA_043757305.1 Candidatus Kaiserbacteria bacterium | reverse complement strand
TATTTCTGCGAGTCAGACTTCTAAGTTGCTCAAAATACCCAGCTGCCAAATATTCAGGATGTCTATCCTTAAAATTAGTGCCCGAACGGGACAATTACAATACTTTTTGAGAATATTTAGGAAAAGAAATACATCAGCAATAGTCAGGCTTATAAATTTAAATGCTCTATTTAAAGCTTATTTTTAAACATATCTCTGATACTCGAGATAAAAAGATTTGTATTGTTTTTCAATTCCACAACAGTACTAACACTAAATCCCTTCTGATAGTATGGCACTGAGTTATTTCCATCGGTTGCACTGAGATAGACAGAGTTTTGTACTAAAAAGAAACTTGAAAGACTGATAATGACGACAACACTGAAGCCAATAAGTAAAAGATTATAAGTCCAAGTATGTACCCTCGAGAAAGCTACAATAGCCTGTATCGGCGCGTTTGAGCTAGCCATCGACGCTTCTGGCATGGCCTCACTTTTTATTAGTGCTGTTTCAAGTGTATTTAAGTCGTGTGCTCGGTTAACCCTGGTGAGAAAACGTTCTTGTTGTAAGAGTGAATCTTGGGGTAATTCTGACGCTAAAACTTCGACTGGAGTAGCTTTCCCCGCATTTCGTATATGTATATGACGTGTGAGTGGTGCCGTTTTACCTTTATTACTGTTAGTTATTTCGTCTTCTGCGGACTGATCTGCGAGAGACTGCACCACTATCGTGCCGTTCCATTTTATTTCAGGCTTTTCTGCCGCATTAAACTTTACTGGGTGTTCGTCAGCGTCTTTTTTTACGAGTAATTTTTGCTCAGAACCTTTATCAGGGGTGCTGCCAGCACGCATTGCCACAGGCGTTGGCATCAGCTCGGCTTCATCTGTATGGTAGGTAATGTGTTCACTCACAATACGTTTACGAACCCCTGTATGCTCTCTATGTATAGGTATGCGAGTTTCTCCTTCTAGTGCTGCGACTTCTTTTTTGAAGGCTTTTTTAGCTTTTTCATGACTGCTTCTTCCGCGAGACTGGCGATGCGCAAGGAGCTCATCATAGGCAACATACCAGGTGCGTCCAACGAGCTTTGCATCAATCTTTTTTGCACGCGAGAGTTGACCAATATAGTCGGTTGTATAGCCAGTTTCTCGGGCAGCCGAGCTAACTTTCATATATTTCTTCTCACCGATATCAAGATGCTCCATACAAATATACTCTGAGTATACAGTGTATCCATCGTCTCGCCAGACAAAACAAAAGCTGAAAGTGGATATCTCCACTTTCAGCTTTAAAATGTCGCGAGACAATTATACTTATTTATCGATTCGTTCTTCAAGGAGTACGAGGAGCATGGCTGGATTTCCCGCGCCTTTAGTTGCTTTCATGCACTGGCCAACGAGGAACTGTATCGATGCCATCTTGCCTGCCTTATATTCTGCTACGACAGTAGCATTAGCTGCAATTACTGCGTCAACCACAACACCCAGTTCAGTAGCATCCGATGAGGTTGCAAGCCCTCGAGAGTGTACAAGCTCCTTTGGCGAGTGGGCCTCAAGCACTTCTGGGAGAAGATCTTTCGCAACACGAGATGTCACGCCACCCTCTACAACCAAACTTATAAGCTCAGCAAATGCTGCGAGGTGCATATCTGTAGCATGATCAGGCATGATACGAGCACCAGTTGCCATAAGACCTACGACGTCAGAAGTCAGATAATTGGCAGCGATTTTTGCGTAGCCAGGGTTTTGTAATACAGTGTAATCGAAATAAGCACGGAGTATTTGAAGATCAATTAGTACTTCAATTTGCTTACTCGGCAATCCGAGATTTAAATATTTTTCCCTTATTTTACTTGGTATTTTTTCTAGTATCTCGGACTGCCGAGTTATTGAAATAAGTCCTGAAGTCTCTGTACCAAAGCTAGGGATGTCTGGATCTGGAAAATATCGGTAGTCATGTGAAGACTCTTTTTTGCGCTGAGAAAACGTAAGACTACGGTTTTCATCCCACCCCCTTGTCTCCTGCACTACTTTTTCTCCTTTTTCTATAAGTGCAATATGGCGCCTTACTTCAAACCGAATGGCGTCCTGCACTGCTTTGAAGGAATTGAGGTTTTTGACTTCGACCTTGGTTCCTAGCGTATCGTCTTTACTTACCGAAATATTGGCTTCGACACGCATTTCACCTTTTTCCATGTTTGCGTCCGAAACCCCGAGCTCGCGCATCAGAAGCTGTAGCTCGCGACCAAAACTTGCGGCTGTTTCTGCATCATGAATAACCGGCTCGGTAACCAACTCCATGAGAGGTACCCCCGCACGGTTGTAGTCGACGGTACTTCCCTCACTATGTTCGTGAGATGAACGTGCGGTATCTTCTTCTAGATGAATGCGGGTGAGCGCAACTCCACCAAGTGAACCCCCGACAACGAGTGGGTATGCAAACTGACTGATCTGATACCCTTTTGGAATGTCTGGGTAGAAATAATTTTTTCTATCGAACTCTGTATAGCCTGCAAGTATTGCTCCCACAGCAGTTCCGACATCAAGTACTTTCTGTACAGCCTCGCGGTTCACAAGCGGCAACGTTCCTGGGTGCGCCATACAGATAGGACATACATGAATATTCGCCTCGCTGTCGTGAGGTGCATTTTTACAACCACAAAACATCTTTGTAGCAGTCTTGAGTTCAGCGTGAACCTCGAGACCAACGGTAAGTTGATACCCATCTGTTGTTTCTATTTCCCTATTCATACGGAAATAGTACCAGAATTACCTAGCGACTCAAAGTTTTTGAAAGGAGATCTCCAAAATTCTTTAGTGCTGCGTCATCAATAACACTTACCGACGTCACTATCTTTTTCATGGCTTTAAACCTAGCTATTTCAGTATCTAAAATTTCTTTTGACACAGTATCACTTTTTGTCAATAACACGATTTCACTTTTTTGTAAAATATTTGAGTCAAAAAGTTCGAGTTCTTTTCGTACTGCTTCATACGCAGCAACACAGTCTTCATTTTCAAGTGATACACAATGCACGATCATCTTGGTGCGACGGACGTGACGGAGAAACTTGTGCCCCAAGCCCTTACCTTCCGATGCACCTTCAATGAGTCCCGGGATATCAGCAAGAACGTATCCGAAAAATACTCCGAGATGCGGCTCGAGTGTGGTAAACGGATACGCGCCAATCTTAGATGATGCTTCAGTGAGTGCATTAAGCAGTGACGACTTCCCTGCGTTTGGAAGACCGATGAGACCTGCATCTGCAACGAGCTCGAGCTCAATATCAAACACACCCTCTTCACCTGGTCGTCCTGGCGTGTGTTCTTCGGGACTTTGGTTTGTTGCCGACTTAAAATGCTCGTTGCCTAAGCCTCCGGTGCCCCCTTTAAGAATCTTGATCTGCTGTCCCTCTTCAAAAAGCTCATAGCGAATGCCCCGTTCGCGGTCAGTGACAATGGAGCCTATTGGGAGGTCGATGACGAGGTCATCCCCACCACGCCCATGCATGCTCTTTCCGTGACCATCCTCGCCATTTTGGGCAGGAAACTCCTTTGCTCCCTGGTAGCGCGCCAGAAGGCCGAGGTCACGAACAGCCCGGATATAGACGTCTCCGCCACGGCCGCCATTACCCCCTGCAGGGCCGCCCCACGG
>JAYVPP010000099.1:0-3636 GCA_043757305.1 Candidatus Kaiserbacteria bacterium | reverse complement strand
GTGGGGCGGCAGACATCATATCCTCGACCCGTATACCGGCAAATCCCCCACCGAGGTCGTTGCTACGTGGGTTGCCGCCCCACGCGCGGCACTCGCCGACGCTCTTGCTACCTGCCTCTTTTTTGTGCAGACAGAGTCTATCCCCCCTCTCTATGAGTTTGAGTACTGCATCATGAATAAAGAGCGGCGAGTGAAACACTCGCCGCTCTTCCCTGCTACCTTGTTTACATAGTCTTAGGACTTTGCCTGTGTCTTGATATTCTCAAGAGCAGTCATAAAACCCTTTGGCGTAAGCGAAGACCCGCTAACAGCACGGAGCTGTACCGACTCTAGAGACTTTCCGATTACCTGCGTTTTGTAAGCAGAAGAGAATCGGTTCTGGTAGTTTTTCGATACGTCATTATTTGCTTTGTTGGTCACCTCTGTACTCGTGATAGTGCCATTTGAGAGAGTGACAGACACATTTATGTTTTCAGTACCGCCCGGCGTGCCATAGCTACCATCTGCGCTATAGGTACCATCTTTATATTTATATTTAGTGGAGTCGACAACCACTGCAGCTGCAACCGTGTCTGTAGAACGCTGCTGCCAATAGTAAAACCCCCCAAACGTAGCGCCGAGCACCACGATGCCCGCTACGACTGCTTTGATATATCCGTTCATTATATTTGTATAGTGTGCATAAACTTATAAACGATTGTATGAGTATACGATATCTACTACGCTGAACAATGACTTTTATTCCCATTTCTGACTGTCCACAGTGAAAACTTTCTCGAGCTCGTGCGTAGTATACTACTAAGACTGACTACAGAGGTTGTTCTCTGGTCTGTTTATTTAGTACTAATAATGTATACGTTATGTTGAAACAGAAGATAGCTGCAGGTCTCCTCGGTCTTGCCATGGTGGTGCCGATGATTGCATCTGCCGATACAATGACCGATGCACAAAACCAGATCCAGACGCTGCTTTCACAAATCAAGGCGCTTCAGGAACAAATCCGCACTATTATGTCTTCAAATCAGGGCGCGGGTGGTGGTATTCCAGGCTCAATGGGCACGACTACACCTCAGGGCGGAGGAAACGGTAACGGTCCATGCTTTACACCAACACGTACTCTCGGCATGGGAGCAAAGGGTGACGATGTAAAGGGTCTTCAGAAAATGCTTCAAGGTGAGGATGTCAGCGAGTTCCGAAGCGAGGCAACTGGTGTCTTTGGTCCCGCGACTGCAAAGGCGCTCGCGCGTTGGCAGATGCACAACGGCATCAGCTCATCAACAGGGGGAACCGTTGGTCCTCGTACACAGGATTTCCTCAAGAAACGATGTGGCCCGGGTCACGATGACCAGGGAGGGAGGGGCAACAAGATGATGATGAATATGCCAGCACATACGATGGGTTCTATCACTACAACTAATGGTAACGATATTACGGTTGTAGATGGAGATGGAAAAATGATTGTAGTGCATACGACTGCAACAACAACTATTAAGGTTTGGAATGGTACTTCAACAGCGCCAACAACTGGCTCACTTACTAACCTCGTTGTAGGAAAGAAGATCGCAGCAGATGGTCCTAAAAACTCAGATGGTAGCATCAACGCTGTCCATGTCATGGTTGGAGATAGACTCCCTATGATGAAAATGCAAGGCATGATGGACGATAACCGCGGCGGTGCAATGGGTGGTCATGGTGCAAACGATGTCAAGAACGGCGAAAATGACAACTACACACATGGAACTATGGGCGGCATGATGGGTGCTGGTCAGAGTAATCACTAATTGGAGTGTCGGCAGCAAAAAATCCCCTCTCGGGGATTTTTTGTTGCACGTCACTTCCGCTATGCGACCTCAATCACAAGCGCCGCGTGATCAGACGCAATGTCAGCAAGCACTTTGAAATGTGATGTCGGGAGTCCCTTCGATGTAAAGATATAGTCACACACCTCGGTCTTGTGTGTGAGTGGCGTGCGTGTCGTCGTCACGCCCGATTCCATCGCATGGTTCACCAGCATCGCATTCAGCACTCCGAGCGACTCGCTCTCAGGCGCAAGATTAAAGTCACCAGTAAGTACCACATCACCCTCGAGAGTTTTTATATAGTCGGCGATCATCATACATTGGCGAAGCGTCTCGCTATCACCCATTTTATGCTGACGCACATGATGTCCGTGATGGTTCAAGATATTGAGCTTTGTACCACCTCGTGAAATTACTACATGCTGAAGATTTCGCATATTATAATCTCCATCGAGGATATCAAAGTGTTCCATAAACTCACCCCGCGTGAAAAATGAATGTTCATACTCAAAAGGAGTATTGGCGAGAATGGCATTTCCCCATTCTGCCTGGCGATTAAATATTTTAAATGACCATGACGGTGAAAAAAACTGATGCGCATACGGTACCGCACGCGTAATTTCAGAAAGTGCTGAAACGAATAGATTCTCTTCACCGGGAAGCACAATCGCTTCTTGGAGGCACACGACATCTGGCTTTTCGCGTTCTATCAGCTCAATAATCTGCTTCCCCAGCTTCCCTCCCCATATATTGAGTTGCAATATTTTCATAGCAAACCAGTATACCGCACCAAGAGAGGGAGTGGTAGAATATGCTAATGAAATCCTTTAACAGCGCCCCACGTCCAGAAAGTGACATGGGCCGAGTTGCTGAACAAGTATCTAAGTTTCGATACCCAGAAGCTCACGCTGGCATTGAGCGAAAGAAAATAAATGAAAAAGATTTTGTTGGGCATTACTCATCTGAATCGCTCGCCCGCGACCGAGAATATATTGAGAAACGAAAAGCACAGTTTGCCGCTGACACTGGCGTACAAACAGTCGATAAACTTTCGCATGCTGATATTCGTAAAGTAAGCGAATGTGCTGAATTCTTGATTATTGAAGGTATCGATAAAGGATGGTTTCCTGACTGCACCGTCATGAAAACTTCAGACTACGATGATATCGCAAATGGTGTCGATTGTATTCTCGAACGTAAAAAGGGTCTTGATCCTGCTGCACATCTTGGTCTTGCCATTGATGTCACCTGTGGGCAAACTATGGAAAAGAAACTCATATCCATAAAGGAAAGTATTGATAAGGGTATACTCCCTCGAATCAAATACTTTAAATCTGGCAATTTTAAGGGTACGATGGACAACTTGCCGAAGGTCGTTGCCGCGGTTGATGTGCTGGCGATTGATAGAATCTTTAAATCGACAGCTCAAGGAGAAGACATTAGTAAACACCATATACGCGTCACGCTCCTCAAACAGTTTGAAATGCAACTTGCCGCGTTTGAGGGATATGCACGAGGCGTTAAACCAGAGCTGACCTCACATTTCAGCACCGCACTCCATACAGTAAGGTCTATCATTCGTGAGCTCGAACAAGAAATGAAGAAGTATGAGTATACTTTGCAGGAACACCCGACCCTTATAAAAATGAAAGCGATTCTCGCTGAACAATTTCCCGCACGACCGTCAAAACTCCCCGGCAGAATACTCCGTAGCGAAAATTGATTTATCGTCAAAATCTGGTACATTTTGTGAGCGCGCGGTTAGCTCAGCTGGTAGAGCACTACATTGACATTGTAGAGGTCATAGGTTCGATCCCTGTACCGCGCACAAAAGACA
>JAYVPP010000098.1:0-3680 GCA_043757305.1 Candidatus Kaiserbacteria bacterium | reverse complement strand
GAAGTGACTGCGAACCTCTCCGTCACAACTTCTCCCGTCGTTTTCGACAATCCCACCTCGACTCCGATCGGAGTAGAAATCAGTGTCCTTCCATCACTCTACGAACACCAAGAGTACGGGGGTCTCATTCCTCGTATTCTTCTCGAGTCTCCGAAGCATCAAGCTGCAAGTGTGATCCTCACTGAAAAAAGTAGAGTCCCAAATACAAGTGCCTCGATAAGCACAACGACGCAAGTCACATCGGTACAAGATGCTCTGGTCAATATTTTTTGCACACTCAAAACAAAGCGCAGTATCCGCGCAACTTCCGGTAGTGGCGTCTTTATTGCTGACACTGGAGTCATCCTCACGAACGCGCATGTGGCGCAGTTTCTGCTTATAAACCAAGATACGGCAGGTATCACATCATCGTGTGTCGTACGGAGCGGATCACCTGCAGTACCAAAATACTATGCTGACCTTCTGTACATTTCACCGCTCTGGATAAAAGATAATGCCGCACTACTCCAAACAGAGCATCCGAGTGGCACTGGCGAGCGTGACTACGCACTGCTCTATGTAACCAAAGCCGTTGACGGCTCCTCTCTTCCTATTTCATTCCCTGCCCTTACCGTGGATGTAACGCCACTTGAGGCAGGTGCGAAAAATAAAGTCGTTCGCGCAGGCGGCTTCCCAGCAGAAATTATTCGTACAGAGGGTCCCAAAGCATTACTCATGCCAACAGTGGCTACCACCACCGTCACAGAGCTGTTTACCTACACACGAAACAACATCGACCTTGTCGGCATCGCGCCATCTGCTGTGGGTGAGCAAGGCTCTTCTGGAGGTCCCATCACTACACTCGACAACACTGTCATTGGACTCATCAGCACCAAAGGCAACGAAGCAAAGGATGGTGCAAAAAGTCTCCGTGCCATTACACTTGCCTATATCGACCGAACTATTCGAGACGAGGTGCATGTAGGACTACTCGATACCATAGGTAGCAAGCTTGGGGAGCGAGCTCGTATCTTCCGCACTACGGTTGAGCCACTCCTTCGCGATATGGTGCGGAGCAACATTGACCAGCAATAACCATGACGCAAAAAATCCTCCACATTTGTTGAGGATTTTTTGCGTCATGGTTATTGTAGTTTTTTAAGCAAACTGCTTTTCGTCGTTGTTGCAGCGGTGCTTGTTGCAGTAGCACTTGGAGTGGTAGTGCCCATATCTGTCGACGTGCTATGCATCACTACTTCACCACCATCTTTTACAGTTGTCGGAGGCGGAGTAGTCTTAAGCGCTTCAAGGTCAGCCACCAGAGCGGTAATTTTTGGAATGATGACTGCTGCGTCATCGAAACGCTTTTCGGTACCCGCTTTCTGCAGTGAACCAATGAGTATACCTAGGTCTTTTTCACCAGACACAAATTTGGTCTTAATATGCATATCAAGTATCACCGATTCATTTTTTGAAAATTCAAGTGCCTTACCTTTTGCATTTTCGAGATGTTTTGCAACATCAGCATCATTTTCATCTTGCGTCAGCTTCTTTGGCACGAGTGTTTCAAGCGAGACTGCAGCACGCACCTCGATATCACTCATATAGCTGATGAGCTTTTGCACATCACCAAAGAGCGCGCGCTGCGAATCGAGCGCAGCATCGTGAGAGCCTGTTTCGTAGAGATGCTTTGCATCACCCGTGAGGCGCTCAGTGTCAGAAAGTCTGCGATCAATATCAGCACGCTCTTCATTTGAAACTGATCCTTTCACTGTTTCAAATAGCGCTCGTGCACGCTTTTCTTCAGAATTTAAGATATCAGCAAGCTTCTCAGGTGAAAGTGACGCATCAACTACCGAACCATGGGTACCGACCCCTTCTTTTGCATCTGCTACTGCTTTTGCAAGGGTACTTACGGATGATGTTGATGCCGTACTACTGCTGGTGCTCGCAGTCGTGGCGAGAAGTGCAGTCTGCACATCAAGGGTTGAGGAAAGTGTTGCTTGTGCAGCTTCTGCGCCTTCTGCATCGGTGGTACGGAGCGTTGCGATTTCGCGGGAAGCACTTTCAGTGTGCTCTTTTACAGTGGCCGCAAGTGTTGCCTCTGTCGCGGTCGTGAGTTTTCCTTCCTTTGCAAGAAGACGCGCCTCTGCGACACGACGTTCGACACGGGTCGCCTGCCATGCCACTTTGTCAGATGTCTGCCACGTCAGTGACGCCTTTACTTCCTCGTTTACATGCACTTTCATGTTGTAGAGCACATCGCCAGGGAGCGCGCGTTCTGCATATGCAGGGACAGATACGAGAAAGACGAGCGCGAATACACTCGCAAATGAGCGAAACTGCCACGAAGAAAATCGAAACACGACAAACGGCTCCGAAAGGAGCTGCGATGGACTTCTTTCAGCAGATACGGCCTCACGAAGCGACACACGCACCGGATGATACTCCATATAGGAAACAATACGCTCGCGGATAGCGCGCTTTTCAGCCGCCCGCATGCGGATTGTTTTTGCGTAGAGTTCCCAAGTTGTTTGCTTTTTGTATTTCATTTTTTTGGTCCTTCCTCTCGTTCAAGTAGTTCACGAAGTGCTTTAAGACCTCTATGCAGCCGTACGGAGACGACGTTCTCTGACTCTTCAATGAGTTGCGCAATATCTTTCGGCCCAAGCCCATCGACAAAGCGGAGTGTGAGCACTTCACGATACACATCGGGAAGCTCTCCTACTTTATCCAGCGCTCGACGTGCGTCCATGGCGTCTGCGACCTCTTCAAGCGAACCGTGATGCAGCTCATCAAAGGTACCCTCATCAATACCATCACGCTCAAGGAGTGCGTCGAGCGAGTCTTCTCGTCGCTTCCGATACTCATCAATAATGAGATTATTGAGAATCTTGTACAGAAACGGTCGATAGGAATCTATCTCATTCCCTCCTTGCACATAGCTCCATGCTTTTGTAAACGCATCATGGGTAAGCTCTATGGCTCGTTCACGATCTGAAAGCCGGATGGAGGCATGTCGGAACAGTGCATCACTATACTCCTCAAACGCCTTTAAAAAGCGTTCTTCGTGGCTTCCTCCATGTGTGCTTTGCGCCATCATGTGGAACCATTATAGTATGAGACGTGCCAACTGCCGAACCCTTTCAAGTGCAATAGGTCTTTACCCCATTGACAACCCTATAAAAACATCCTGGGATTTTATTTTTTCAAAAACTTCGCGATTTCTCTCCAAGTTTCTGGTTCCATTATGTCAGAAACACCCATGTGCCCTCCTTCTTTCGATACAAGCAGCTTCGCATCGGTAACTACCGCATATCGTTCCACAGACGCAATACTTACCACATCATCATCTTCTGTGTGGAGTATAAGCACTTTTTTCGCATCAATACGGTCTATAGCTGTCATAGGGTTATAAAAATCACCCTTCGCAAGTTTCATCCAGCCCTTTTTTGCCATACGATATCCTTCACCATACAACTCTTTTATGTACGCATCCTTAAGTTCATATGGTTTAGCGTTAGCCTGAAAAACCCAGTCACATACCGGTGACAGAGCAACAACCTTCGATACATGTTTGTCAGTGGAAAGAAAAAAAGCAGCCGGCTCAGCCAGCGTTGCGCATTGGCAAAGCCCTGCCCCTCTTCACCGACGCGGTTGCCGGCAGAGACCCGAACGTTATCAAAAACGATCTCGCAGGG
>JAYVPP010000097.1:0-13982 GCA_043757305.1 Candidatus Kaiserbacteria bacterium | reverse complement strand
TCTAATCAACTCCCGCCCACGCAAACGACTTGGTTGGAAGAGCCCGTATCAGGTATTCTATGAGTTAACAGGTGTTGCACTTCAAGATTGAATCTACTCATGCAAATCTTGACAGAAAATTTACTTTATGATCTAACTAGAAGAGTCTATAGCCAAGCTCTTCGTTTGGGTGTCTAATGAGCATACGTAAATTCACAAATTTTTCACAAATGTTTGTGTATTATGTGCGTGAAGTGAGAGGTGGATTTATTTAGTGGATTAATCTTGGAGGAGATATTATGAAAACAGCTACTAATTTTGGTAACACTGTGCGTAGCTTCCTAGCTACGTTTGCAATCGTTGGGCTCGTAGTTGCGCCGTTAGCTGCATTGCCTTCGAGTGCATTTGCAACGGAAGTACAATTTACGTACAACCCTGAAATCACTATCTGTCATGCGCTCCCTGAAGCCGCAAGTCATAGCTATAACAGCATTTCGCCAAACGCGAGCTCAATCGTCACCGGTAACGGTCATGGTAGTGACGACAACGACATCATCCCTCCATTTGATTACAATCCAGGTACTGGAACCACTACGTACGGAGGTAAGAACTGGGACACTGCAGGCCAGGCAACTTGGAACAACCACTGTATAGTTCCACCACCTACACCTTCCACCCTCAAGGTACATATATATAAGTACCTCAAAACCGCTAGCACCACAGCACAAGTGCCAAATGATGCCGGTATTCAGACTTTCCCAATGACCGCAACATGGAGCGCGACAAACATTGGCTCTGGCACTGGCTTATACGTACTTGGTGACGGTCATGGCTTTGCAGCGTTCACCTATGCTGCAGATACCTCAGCAATGAGCGCTCCTGCAGACTACACCACTTCAGAAGTAACAGGAGGCAACAGCACCGTTCTTGCTCCTGGTGCTGCATGCGTGGACGGAAAATACCGTCTCGTGGGCTACAAGGCTGGCGATTCGCTTTCCGCAGCACAAAATGCCGCACTTACCACTACTACGCCTGCGTACACAGGACTCACAGCCGACAAGTACGTGATTGTAGTAAATGAGAAATGTGCTCCAGTCGTACCAACCACTCCAAAGCAGTGCTTTGTAGTGAGCGATGCTACAAACCTCCTTGGTACCACCACAGCTACTGCAGCACTGGTAACTCCAAACCCTGCATGGACTACTGCGCTTGCAACAGGTACTGCAAAATGGATTTGGTCTTCAGTGACTGTGCTAAACCCAGGCCAGACTGAAACAGCTACTTTCACTAAGTACTTTAATGTCGATGTTGTTCCTGCTGGAGCAACACTTCGCATTGCGGCCGATAACTCATACACAGCGTCACTCAATGGCACACCACTTTCATGTGACGGTTCAGGTATTCTCAACTTCTCAAGCATTGATACCTGTTCAGCTCCTGTAGTGGCGGGCATCAATACTCTTACTTTTACTGCGACAAATGCTGGCGTGCCAGGTGAGACGAACCCCGCAGCAAATCCAGCTGGTCTCACCTACGAACTTCAGATAGACGGTAGCTCATGTTCACCAGTACCACCAGATGCGTGCCTCAACATCGATGGTCTTCAGACTACGGTTCCAGGCGGATACACTGCAGACGCGAATCATATCTGCACACCAGTAGTTGTAGAAGCACCATTTTGTCGGATTGGTTCAAACCTCCTCCAGAATGCGTCATTTGAGACACCTGTAGTAAGCACCTCAAGCAACGGTGGCAAATGGCAGATTTTCCCAATAGTTGCAAACTGGGCTATTTCAAACGATGGTCTCGAGCTCTGGAATAAGTTTACTGGTCTTGGCGCTGGCTTTGCATCTGCGGGCAACCAGAACGCTGAGCTTGACGGAAACTCTCCATCAACTATTTCTCAGGTTATTGCCACAGTTCCAGGCGCGACCTACGAACTCCGCTATGACTTCTCACCACGCGCAGGCACAAACCTTGCAGACAACTACGTTGCCGCGCAGGCCGGCGGTGTGACAATAAGTTCAACATCCGCTGATGGTTCAACAAATACTGGAAACGTATGGACGACTCACAGCAAGACGTTTGTTGCCACTTCAACAAACACCACAATTACCTTTAAGGATCTTGGTACACCAGACAGCCTCGGTACACTTATCGACAATACCGGCGTGTGTTTCGTTTCTGCTGCACCAGCACCTACGTGTAACCTCGTCGAAGTAAGCGGTACATCCACACAGGTAACAGAGACCGCAAGCACTGCAAAAATCCTGAGCTATTTGCACCCAGCATGGACTGCAGTTATAAACGGTGCTTCATGGATCTGGGGTCAAAACCCAGTAACCCTCGCAGATACACAGGTTAATGCTACACAACACTTTACAAAGACATTTATCTGGCATGGAGCTGTCGGAGCAGCAACACTTTCGCTGGCTGCAGACAATTCATACATCGTGAAGCTGAATGGCACACAGATTGGCGCTGATGCAGGTGAATTCAATTACAACAGCACAGGTCAGGACATCATCACCGGCTTTACTGGCCAAATCCAGGAAGGTACGAACACACTTGAAGTCGCTGTTACTAACAAAGGGATTGTAGGCAGCACTCAAGCGAGCAATCCAGCAGGCCTGCTCTACAAGCTCACGGTGACTGGCTCCGACCGTTCATGTACACCAACAGATGGTGGGGGCGGAAACGGCGGCGGTTCAAATCCCCAGCTCTACCATATCTTTGGTAACTCATGGAATGATGGAAATCAGAGCGATGTAAAAGATGAAGGTGAGCCAAATCTTGGTGGCTGGACAGTGTCAATCACAAACGGTGGTGTTACACAATCCACAACCACAGATGCAAACGGAAACTACTACTTCGATGTTCCCGCAGGTACTTGGACTATCACAGAAGGCGCACAAGCGGGCTGGGAGCTCAACTTCCCAAACACTGGTAGCCATGTGGTGACCGTTCCAGCTGTTATGACTATGGCTGCACCTAGCTCATTCCTCGCTTACTTTGTGAACGTTGCAGAGGCAGCAGTAGTAACCCAAACTTTCGGTCCTTACAACTTTGGTAGCCATACAGTACCTCCTCCTACAATTACCACAACAACAGGTGGCGGTGGCGGTGGGGGAGGCAATAGCACTGGACGCAGCGGTGGAACAAATCGCCTCGGAATCCTCGGTGGATCAGGTGGAACAAACGGTGAAGTCCTTGGAGCAAGTACTTCAAACCTTCCAAATGGTGAGGTCCTCGGTGCCGTTGCACCAGTAGGCGCACCAAACACAGGTGAAGGAGGTGCAGATACAAACACGACTGCAAACGCACTCACTGCATTCTTCGTAACACTCCTCGGCCTCGCGCTACTCGTAGCTCCAAAGCGCGCATAAATGAAAGAACGTCTCTACACACAGGTAGACGCATACCGCCGCCACCTTAGTGTGGCGGCGTATGTCGTTATGGTAGTGTGCGTTGCACTCGCTACGTATCTCGGAGGCACCTACTATCTCGGAAACGAAAAAGTGTACGCGCCCATACTCGAGCATACGAGCACTACCACATCGGCACTCCACCTTGCGACATCACGTCCTACACGTCTCATAATTCCCAAGCTCAAAGTAGATGCGCCGTTTGAGATACTTAATCTAAATCCAGACAAAACTGTCGGTGTTCCGAAAGAGTATACGACCGTCGGCTGGTATAGCGGTAGTAAAACGCCAGGGGAGATTGGCCCCTCTGTTATCCTCGGACACGTCGACTCATACCAAGGTCCTGCGGTCTTCTTCTATCTTGGACGCCTGGATAAGGGCGACCGTTTTACCATTCGTAGAGCAGACGGCAGCGACGCTACATTCGAAGTCGACTTGCTCGAACGATACCCACAAAGCAATTTTCCAACGGAAAAAGTCTACGGCCCGATTGGCTTTGCAGGCATACGTCTTATCACGTGCTCTGGAAAATATGACCACGTGACAAAACGCTACAGCAACAACCTCGTCGTCTACGGGCATCTTGTTTTGTAAATACTTTTAAAAGAGGAAACTTAGAACACAGAAAATCGACACATATGGTGTCGATTTTTTGTGCTTGCATTTGTTCACATTTTCTTGCTGATGCCTCCCTATACACAGTCACTCCAGCAAACGTACATCTCGCAATGTACTATGTGTGTATATGATGCTTTCAAAACGCGCATCCTCGCGTTTCTTGTCATTCTCACTTCTGGTAGTCCTGGTCCTCGGACTGTTTTCAGTTCCGGCAGGGAGAAGTAACGCCACCCCTCCCCCAAGCGATCTCACCGGATACGCCTGGAGTGACACCATCGGCTGGATATCTTTAAACTGCGCCAACACTGCCTCCTGTGCAACATCCTCATACAAAGTCACGCTCGATAATACTTCAAACAACCTCACCGGCTACGCCTGGAGTGACAATATAGGATGGATAGAGTTTGGCGGAGCAAACTCAAATTCTGGATGCCCTATCGGTATATGCCAAGCACGAAAGTCAGGAGGCAGCCTCCTTGGCTGGGCACGAACACTAAATGGGGATGGGGTTGCAGCTATCGTTACCACACCAGGCACGACGACATACGCCACTGCGGGAACACAATCCTTCACCGTTCCCACTGGCGTCACATCACTCACCGCTGCTCTCACCGGTGCCGGAGGATCTCCTGCCACCACGAGCGCTATTGCGGTGACAGCAGGGGAGGTACTTACTGCGATAGTCGGTTCGGGTGGCACCAATACTACGCTGAAGCGGGGGGCTTCGACGCTTGCAACGGGGAATGGTGCAGGAGGTAGCGGCGCCCTTTCATTTGCAGCTAAGGTTGACTACATTACAGGCGCTAGTCCGCAGTCGGTTGCTCTCGGCGACGTCAACGGCGACGGCACAGCTGATATGGTGACGGCGAATTACAATCCTGACACTGCCTCTGTGCTTTTCAACAACGGCAATGGTACCTTCGCCACAAAGGTTGACTACCCTACAGGCATTGATCCTATCGCTATCGCCCTCGGAGACATAAACGCTGACAACAAGGCTGATATAGTGACGGCAAACAGGACTGCCAATACCGCCTCCGTTCTCCTCAACAACGGTAATGGTACTTTTGCTACCAAGGTTGATTACACCCCAGGAGGTAGTCCTGACGCTGTCGCTCTCGGTGACGTAAGTGGCGACGGTAAGGCTGATATGGTGATTGCGAATTTCGGTAATGGTGGTGTCTCTGTCTTCTTCGGCAGCGGCAATGGTACATTTGCTGGAAAAACTGACTACATCACTGGAGGTGGTCCTGACTCTGTCGTACTCGGTGACGTTAATGGCGACGGCAAAGCAGACATGGTCGTGGCGAACTCGAGCGTTAACACCGCCTCCATTCTTCTCAACAACGGCACTGGTACCTTTGCCCCTAAGGTCGACTACACTACGGGTACTAACCCTTTTGCCGTCGCCCTTGGAGACATAAACGGTGACAGCAAGGCAGATATTGTTGTGACGAATCAAAGCGGCACCACCGTCTCCGTCTTCCTCAACAACGGCAACGGCACCTTCGCAGCAAAAGTCGACTACACCACGGGCTCTAATCCTGAAGGCGTCGCCCTAGCTGACGTCAATGGCGATGGTAAGGTTGATATGGTGGTTGCAAATAAGTCGACTTCTAACGCCTCCGTCCTCCTCAACACCACCCCCTTCTCTCTCGGCTCCGCCATCCTCTCATACGCAGGCAATGTCACCCCACCCCCAAACGGCTCGGACGGCTGGATCTCCCTCTCTTCAGCAAACGGTGGCGGAAGCACCTATGGTGTCACTGTCGGCACCAACTCCCTCGGAGGATACGCCTGGGGCAGTGACGTCATGGGCTGGATCGACTTCTCCGCAGTCAACTTCACCCCACCGTGTGCTATCTCCAACAGCTGCTCTATAGACCACACACAGAGCATCAACAAAGATGCGTGGTGCACTATCACCACCACTACCTGTGGCGCAGGATACATCTGCAGTGACACTGGAGGTCTCTGTATTGCAGGCAACCCTTCAGGCACCATGACCTTCTCCAACCAGAAGGTGAAGAAAGGAAAGACTGTCACCATCTCCTGGAACGTCCTCTATGCAGACAGCTGTGTGGTCTCAGGTACCAATGGAGACAATTGGACACCTGCCTCCTCAAGCGTGCAGACCTCTCAAGCCATACAAAACGAAGCAACATACACCCTCAGCTGCCAACCCGTGGGAGGTGGCACCCCGGTACTCCTTGATACCAAGAAGGTGACGCTGATTCCGAGTATTAGGGAGTTTTAGACAATGTTGCTCTAGGGCGTATTGCCGGCTTACTACTCTAGACAGAGTGCTATACTATTTTTATGAATCGCTTACACCGCTTTTTCATTCCTTCAGAGCACAACGATTTCAGACCATCTTCTCTTGAAGCACGGGCTTCAGGTGTGATGCTCCTTTTGATAATGTTCACGTTTGCTCTTGCAAATGTACACTCGCTTCTTTTGGTATCGTCCGACTGGTTTGTGGGTACTATCATCCCCGCTGCACTTATTACACTTTCAAACGATCAGCGTCAAGGAGACGCGCTTCCAACACTGACCCACAACCCGACGCTCGATGCAGCGGCTCAGCTGAAGGCAAACGACATGGCAGAAAAAAGCTACTTTGCACACCAAAGCCCTGAAGGCCGCACGCCGTGGTATTGGTTTGGTCTCGCAGGATACGACTATGCGTATGCGGGAGAAAATCTTGCAGTGCTTTTTTCTGACTCAGAGGACGTGGTGCGTGCATGGATGAACTCTCCAGGTCATCGTGCAAATATTCTTGGTTCCCACTATACCGAAATGGGCATCGGTACCGCAAAAGGGATGTACAAAGGGGTACCGACGGTATTTGTCGTTCAGTTCTTTGGCACACCATCAAAAACAATTACCCCAGCTATATTGGTACAAAAACCTACTCCAAAAACTGTTATTCCGGAACCCCGTGTGCTTGGCGTACAGACTGAGCATATAGAAGTCCCTCCATATCCACAAGAGAATGTAGCAGCGCTCGCTCCGCGTATCGTCACCAGCGATACGCCACTTCCTGTATATCGCGCACCCGTAGCGGAAGCGCCTCTACATCAGCTCGCGCAAGCAGTACCGGTGGTACACGCTGCTAAAGTACAAAGCGAAGAGAGTGACCTTGCCACTAGCGACATACCTCCTGGCGGAAGCGTTGAGATACTTCCAGGCGGAGGAAAAGAGTCCTTCAGTCTCTCTGTTCGCATTGGAGAAATACTCTATAAGATACTATCATCACCGCATATCATTATTTCAGTCATTTATCTCTTGCTTGCGAGTGTTGTGGTCTGCATGCTCGCAGTTGCGATTGTGGTCGAGTGGCGAAAGCAGCACCCAATACAGATTGCCTACGCCGTCGGCCTCATGGCAGTACTCTTTTGTATGTTCTCACTCCATATGTCTCTGACCTCTGGAGCGCTCATTCTGTAGCCTATCTGGAGCCTATGCCATTTGTAAAGCCAAGACGCCCATCTTCCACTCGTAGCAACAAGAAACCAAAGACGAAAGCAGCAATACCATTATATGTATCCGCAGTTGCGGCGGGTTTTCCGCTTCCGGGCGATGATGCTGTTGAACAAACCCTCAGCATTGATCAGCATCTGGTCCAGAACCCTGCAGCGACGTTTTTTGTCCGTGCGTCAGGACATTCTATGGAAGGAGCTCATATTGCAACCGGAGACATTCTTGTGGTGGACCGCAGTGTTGCTCCTAGTAGTGGCGCTATCGTGGTCGCGGCTGTCTTTGGCGAGCTTGTGGTCAAGCGACTTGTGAGAAAGGGCTCAAAAACACTTCTTGTGTCAGAACATACAGACTACGAACCTATCGTGGTTGAAGATGGAGGGGACTGCGTGGTGTGGGGTGTTGTGGTGGGAGTTGTTCGAAAGCTGTCATGAATACACCGCCTTCCAAAATACTGTACACAGGTCTTGTAGACTGTAATAATTTTTTTGTTTCTTGTGAGCGACTTTTTCGTCCTGACCTCGCACAAAAGCCTGTGCTTGTCTTGTCTTCCAACGACGGCTGTGTCATATCACGCTCAAAAGAAGTAAAAGAGCTCGGGATCCCCATGGGTGTACCGCATTTTGAGATTCGAGACCGTATCCTGCGAGATGGTATTACCATTTTTTCTTCTAACTTTGCGCTGTATCGAGACATCTCGCAGCGTGTTATGTCGACGGTACGCAGTGTGGCAGATGATACGGAGGTCTATTCCATTGATGAAGCGTTCTTTATGATAGCCCCAGAGCATGCAGACGAAATAGCGAAAACCATCAAAGAAAAAGTAGAGCAATGGGTGGGTATACCGGTATCGATTGGTATTGCGGAAACAAAAACACTCGCAAAGCATATGGGCGCATACGCAAAGACTCACGGTGGCATCGCCATAATTTCTTCTCCTGCACGCGAGGCGCTTCGCGAGACCTCGCTCCGTGAGATATGGGGTGTAGGGCGCAAAACCTACGACAAGCTCGAGCGAGTTGGTATTCGGACGGTGAGTGATGTGCTGATAGAGGGGCCGGTGCGTATGAGAGTGCACTTAGGTATCCTGGGGGAGCAGCTATTTTATGAGCTGAACGGTAGTCCCTCAACTCATCAAAAACATCGTACACATCACCAGAGCATTATGAGCTCAGCGTCATTTGGAACAAAAATAAAAAAGTTGTCTGATGTGGAGGATGCACTCAGTTATCACATTGCACATGTTGCTGAAAAAGCTCGACAGGACGTTGTTGTGGCTCATTTTGTTTCGTATAGTCTCCGTTTTGAAGAGCGAGATGGCGGAGTGCGTGTAGAAAGTGGCCAGGTACCACTCGTGCCTCCTACCGCAGACACACGACAGATCACAAAGGAGGTGCTTAGGGCAGTACGGCCGATACTTACTGCTGCGTTTCGATATAAAAAAGTAGGTATAGTACTTTCTGGTCTTGCGCCGCAAGAAGCTGCTACGGGCTCACTCTTTGAACATGGCGGAATGCGTAGCGGTATGGATACTCTCATGGGTACTTTTGATGCAATCAATGCTAAACATGGTCGTGGAAGTGTCCGAATAGGGACAGAACAAAAGACACATACATGGAAAGGGAAGTCCCAGTTTGTCTCACAGGCGTATACGACATCATGGACATCACTCCCGTCTGTCCCGCTGCTATAGGGAAACAATACGTGTCTCTGAGTCTCAGTCAGGATTCCTACTACTTTAAGGACACTGATAGAGACGCGTAGTGTCAATAGTTATCAACAGTAGCGTCACCCGAGTCTTTTAAATGTCTGTAGAATTATAAGTGGGTCGACTAAAGAAAGACTGGTGCCAAATCTAGAACAAAAACGACTGCATCATTTGATGCACGTTCCAGTGAAGGCATCTCTCCACATACTTTCTTGTGATCGGCAACGTGCGCGAGCACGTAAGTTATTTAAAAATTATTAATATCAAAAGTACATGTACATTCTTCACAGGGGAGCGGCACAGCCGCTCCGGGCGATCGCGACGCTCATTGTGATGGCACTTGTGTTGTGGACGTTGGGCATCATGCCATTCCAAAGGAATGCTGACGCTGCCAACCTCACCAGCATCAGTGATACTCTCTCGGACTCATCAGGAGGTGTTGGATCAAACCACACTTTCGTATTTACGGTTCCGAACGGAGTGCTCACTACTCAAACGATCGTGATCAACTTCCCAGCAGGATTTGCAGTCGGTGCTTTCGACTTCAATGACGTCGACGTAAACGTCGGTGCTTCGAACATCACACTCGCAGCTTCGCCCGCGGGCACAACGTGGGGCGTTTCGACCACTTCATCGAGCATCACCCTGACTACAAGCTCATCTTCCGGCGCAACAGTTGCTTCAAGTAGCGTTGTCACCGTAAAGCTCGGAACGAACACATCGTTCCAGTCAGTAGGTACACACAAGATTACGAACCCAGCAGCCGTTGGCTCATACGAGCTTACTGTTAATGGTTCAATGCCAGACAACGGTCAAACCCGTGTCGCCATTGTCCAGAACGTTCTCGTTACTGCAAACGTTGACACTTCATTTACATTCACCGTCATTGGCGTAGCAAACGGTGCAACTGTAAACGGCAGTCCAACAACAACAGCCACGACAACAACAGCAACATCGGTACCATTTGAAACACTTGCTCCAGGTGTGTCAAAAACACTTGCGCAAGATCTCACAGTAACTACAAACGCCATCAACGGATTTGTGGTCACGGTACAACAAACACAAAACTTGCTTTCATCAACTGGTGCTGACATCGATGGCTTCTCAAATGGTGCGTATACAAACACACCAACTGCGTGGACATCGCCGACAAACCAGCTTGCAAACGAAGCTACATGGGGCCATTGGGGTATTACATCCCAAGACGACCTAAATGCAAGTGAATTTGCTTCAAACAAGTGGGTTGCAGCATCTACTACACCTCGCCAAATCTTCCAAAACAGCGGTGTATCAGACGGCACAACAGCAAACGTAGGTAGGACTCGTATTGGATTCCAAGCTCAAGTCGCTTCTCTTCAGGAAGCTGCTGACGACTACAATACAACACTCATCTATATTGCGACTCCTACATTCTAGGACTCACTCACAAAATAAAATCCCGCCACAAGCGGGATTTTATTTTGTGTATATGTAGGGTAGTCCCTATGTCCTGCATGCTACTATTGAAAGTAAGTTAACCATTACGTTATGCAGTATTTTTTCGCGAGAGGTTTCTTTCTATTACTTGCAATTCTTCTCATACTTCAACCAGTAGGTGCTCATGCGCAAAGCTCTGCTGGTGCAGAGATTCTCACTAAGCCTCTCGATGAACTGGTCGCACCGGGAGACGTCATCGACCGTACGATTACTCTCAAGAATGTTAGTAAGGGGGCACAAACGTTTTTCTTTTCTGTTGCTGACATCGTGGATGTTCGCGACGATGAATCACCGATTTTCGCAGAGCCAAATAGTGCTCCGACAGAGTATGAGCTTGCAACATGGATATCTGTACCAACAGACTCTCTTACGCTTTTGCCTGGTCAGTCTGCACCTATCGCAGTAAAGATCACTGTCCCCCAGTCTGCCTCTCCCGGAAGTCATTTTGCTGAAATATTTGCAGGTATCGAGGCACCCCGAATGCGCCAAAACGGAGCTGCTGTCGGATATAAAGTAGGTACGATTGTAAACCTCCGTATCAAAGGAGAAGCAAACGAAACTGCGCGTATTCGCTCTTTTGCAACAGATCGATTGGTCTTTGGAAAACCATCCGTTACATTTACGACGCGTGTCGAAAATCCTGGAAATGTCCTCATAAAACCTCACGGACCGCTCGAGATCTATAATATGTTTGGAAAGCGCATCGCCCTCATCAATGTAAACGACAACATGAACGGCGTGTTCCCGGGACATATTCGACCATTTGTCACCACGTGGGATGAAAAAGATTTTGCGTTCGGTCGGTACCAGGGTATTGTCTCTCTCATTTATGGAAATCCTGGTCGTGAGACGACCGTGTCTGCAACAGTTTCGTTTTGGGTGCTTCCTATAAATATCATCCTGCCGTTTGTCGGCATTCTTGCATTCCTCATTCTCGCTGTGTATTTCGGCGTGCGACTTCATATAAAGAGAACTCTTAACTCGTATAACATTTCACAGCGTCGCTCCGGATACCGTAAACGTGATGCAGGAGTGACACGACTCACGTTTGTTGCAGTATCGCTGTTGCTGATCATTGGTATTTTCCTCATCGTCATGCTGGTTGTCTTTGCCTAAGAGGAGAGTAGGATACATATATATGTATACGCAGAGTATCTACCATCGTGTCCTTCGCTCGTCAGCGCTCATTACGGCATTTTTGCTCGTATTTGAAAGTGGAGTCCTGGTGCCGCGTACTGCAGTTTTGTCACTCATGACGGAGCAATACCTTGTTGCAAACATAGTGAGTATGACCGCGTCAGTGCCACCAAATGAGGTCAATACCGTGGCAGCAGATCTTAAAAATCGCGGCCAAGAGCTTGACCAGCGCGAGCGAAATATCAACGCTCGCGCTAATGATGCTGTTTTTGTTTCAACGAGCTGGCTTACGTACATCCTCGCAGCTGTGTTGGTGGGCCAGACAGCTCTTATTCTTCTCAATTATTTCTTTGATTATCGCCGCGCTCGTATTCGCTCTGTACAGTCTCCAGCTGTGAGTAGCTAACACTTTAAAAAGAGACGGTCGGGCTATACTTGCTACATGGAGGTTTTCCGAAAATCATTTCGGTGGATTGTCGTGACTGCGGGAGTCATCATCCTCACCAGTCTTACGGTTGACGCAACCATTGCGCCGAATGGGTTTTCTCAATCAGCGCTCGGTATTCTCGCCTCGCGCGCAGTACCGCAAACTACCTGTCCTGACGGCATGGTGGTGCTCGAGGGCGCACACAAAAAACTCTGCGTAGATGCCTACGAAAATAGTCCGAGCGCTACCTGTAGTATACAAACCGTGATGAGCGGTCTTGATAGTCGTTCGGATATCGACGCTTCTTCGTGCCTCCCGCAATCTGCTCCTGACGTGACTCCGTGGGCTTTTGTGTCGTTTCATCAAGCAAGTGAGCTGTGTGCGAAAGTGGGGAAGCGGCTTCCTTCGAGTGAGGAATGGTATTCGTTTGCGCTCGGGTCACCAGATACAGAGGCATGTAATACAAAGAGCGGTGTTATTTCTATATCTCATGCAGATGGCTTATGCAAAAATGCGTACGGTATTCATGACGCTATAGGTAACGTCTGGGAGTGGGTTGATGGTGTCGTGAAAGATGGCTCGTACAATGGACGAGCAGTACCTGAAAGCGGCTATGTAACCGCTGCCGATGAGCATGGGCTTGCTTCAGAAACAAAATCCAGTGGTCCGGATCAGAATTTTCACGAAGATTACCTCTGGTCTCTGAAGTCTGGAGAGTTTGGCATGCTCCGAGGTGGCTTTTATGGCAGTGGTAAAGATGCTGGACTCTATGCTATTCAAGCAAAGACACCACTTTCGTTTTCTTCAGGTGCCATCGGCTTCCGTTGTGTGAAAGATATCTAATATATGAAGCGACGCTTTTTCATTACTACTATTACCATCGTGTGCACAGTTGTGCTTACTTCACTCTCAATTGACGCCGCAGATACACTGCGGGGTCGCAGCGGTACACTGCTTTCTAGTATTATTTCTGCGAACAAAGACGGCTGTCCTGCGGGTATGGTGCATATGGCAGGGACATCGTTTTCTTGTGTAGATGCCTTTGAAAATAGTGCAGACCCTTCGTGTCCTGAGCAAGCTCCCAGCGATATGCTTCAGTCGAAAACAGATGTCGATGCACCGTCGTGTATGAGTGTGTCGGTACAAGGAGTGTTCCCTTGGGCAAATGTGACGCGTGAGCAGGCGCGCTCGCTGTGCGCGCGCCGGGGAGCTCGGCTTCCGTCTAATAACGAATGGTATGAAGTAGCGCTCGGTATGCAGGATGCCGATGGAGCATGTAATACCGAAGGTCAAAAACCTGAGCAAACGGGCACCTTTCCAAAGTGCGTGACAACTGCAGGGGTGTTTGATCTCATTGGTAATGTATGGGAGTGGACGACAGATGACGCTATCGGTGGGCAGTACAACGGTAGGCCACTTCCCGAAAGCGGATATGTGACGCAGGTCGACAAGGGGGGTGTGGCGGTCGCCAGCAAAGATACTCCTGACAATGCGTTTTATCATGACTACGTCTGGACAAACAAAACTGGTGCGTTTGGTATGCTTCGCGGCGGTTTCTTTGGGTCTCACTCGGACGCAGGTATTTACGCCCTTCATGCACAAACGCTCCCCACATCTCCAGGTGCCGGTATTGGCTTTCGCTGTGTACTATAATAAGTATCTATGACGTCTCTCGCTACATTTACAAAAACACATCTACATACTCGACGAGTTTACGGCGGTGTGCTTTTGG
>JAYVPP010000096.1:0-14130 GCA_043757305.1 Candidatus Kaiserbacteria bacterium | reverse complement strand
AACGCTGCTGAAAATAAAAGAATGTCTTGAAGCAGACACATATCCCACATCAAATACTACGTGCGAGTACTGCATATACCGAACTGCTGCAGGAAAGAAGCTTCAAGCATTGGCGAAGAAAGTATAAGAGCAGCCGCACAGCTATTTTTGAAGGTTGGGGGTAGGTCTGGGTCAAAAATAGCTGTGCGGAGGCTCGTCGCAAGGCAATAGAAAATATAGATATGCAAAAAATAAATTTTAAGGAACGAGCGCTTGCAGTCGTGCGAAAAATTCCGAAAGGTGAAACTTTAAGCTATGGCGAAGTGGCTTTTGCTGCGGGTTATCCTGGAGCTGCTCGAGCAGTGGGTACACTTATGGCACACAACCACGACAAAACTGTCCCGTGCCACCGCGTCGTACGAGCAGACGGCAGTATCGGGGAGTACAACGGCGGAGGACCAGAAGCAAAGCGAAAGCGCCTTGTCTCTGAAGGCGTAACATTTCACGGTAATCGCGTCATTCAGAAATAATAGCTCTGTGCGTTATACTGTTCACTTATGATGTACTCCTACAACATCGAGCAAGCCATACGCGCTGCGACGGTGCTCCACAACGGTCAGACCCGAAAGGGGAAGAGTCCGTACCCGTATATTTCTCATCTTATCGCAGTCGCGTTCATCCTTCGCGACTATACAAACGACGAAGATATCATTGTCGCCGCACTCCTCCACGACACACTCGAAGACACCGACTATTCTCCCGAAGAACTTGAAACAGATTTTGGTAAAAAAGTGCTCACTATCGTAGAAGGGGTAACTGATGTACAGAAGCACGAGCGCTCACAGTACACATGGAAAGAGCGGCAAGATGAATACTTTAAAGCAATCTCACTTGCTCCCATCGAGTCGCTCTATATTTCTGCTGCAGATAAAATTCACAACATGCGCTCGATTGTCGAAGAGTATAACGACGACACGGAAGCGTTTGGAAGACAGTTCGGCACTTCATTTGATGATGTCGCCGCAAAGTACGACAAGCTCAAGGCACTCCTGCACGACCGCCTGAAGAGCGATATCATGAACGAGTTTGATCATGTCCACGCACTCTTTGCCACCTTTATACAGAATGCAAAAATAACTCATGAGAAAAAAAGTAAAAAATAATTCTTCTGCAGCAGAACAGTGGGATCTATCTGTTCTCTATACTAGTGCTGGTGACCCAAAGATTGAACAAGACATAAAGAAGTACGAAGCTGCAGTCGCAAAGTTTGTTGCTGCTTATAGTGGGTGGAAACTAGAATATAGCAATGCAGAAAAGCTAAAAGTCGCGCTCGAGCATTCAGAGCGCATAAGTAGTATGCGAGAGGGAAGTGCTATAGGGTACTACTTTGGACTCCGTCGCGAGCTTGATGCGCACGATAGCGAAGCAGAAAAGCGCCTCAACGTACTTTCTGACAGACTCACAAAAGTCGGCAATACGACGCTTTTTTTTGAGCTTTCACTCGGCGCTTTACCACTTGCACAGCAAAAAAAGCTTTTGAAACATCCACTCCTTAAAAAGTGGCACTACTCCCTCAAAAATCTTTTCGAGGAGGCTTCTCATCATCTTTCTGAAAAGGAAGAGCGAATCATGAGCCTCAAGAGCGCCACGAGCCGCGGTCTCTGGGTCGCAGGGACCGATAAAATGCTTAATCGCCGTTCTATTCTCTGGAAAGGAAAGCAGATACCGCTTGCAGAAGCATTTGAGCTTGTCGCAAAGCTCCCAAAAAAAGATCGGCGTCTCATTTGGTCTCGAGCCATGGAAGCCTGCAAATCACTCGGTGAGGTTGCTGAAAACGAACTCACTGCGCTTTGCACGGATAAGAAAATCAATGACGAGCTCCGAAAATTCCCCGCACCATACAGTGCGACAGTTCTTGGAAATGAAAACGATGAAACGGCAATCATCGCACTTGTCGATGCAGTGAAGGGGCGTTTTGATATTTCGCACCGCTTCTATAAGCTCAAGGCGAAAATGCTCAAAGAAAAGAAGATTGAGTACGCCGACCGGAGTGCGTCAGTCGGCCCAGAATCTAAAGTCTCGTTTAAAGATGCGACTGCAACACTTCGAGAAGTGTTCGATGTGGTAAACCCTGAGTACGCAAGGATACTCGACCGTATGCTCGACTTACGCCAGATAGACGTATTTCCAAAGAAGGGAAAGACCGGCGGTGCGTTTTGCGCATCGGTCGAAAATCTCCCAACTTATGTACTGCTCAACTTCGTGCCTGGTACTCGCTCGCTTATGACCTATGCTCATGAAATGGGTCACGCCGTGCATGCAGAACGCACAAAACAGGTACAGCCACCACTCTACCAAGGCCACTCGACGGCTGTTGCCGAAACTGCTTCGACTCTTTTTGAAAATCTTGTTTTTGATGCAAACCTTAAACACCTCAAGAAAAAGGAGCGTATCATCGCACTTCATGACAAGATCCAAGACGACATCGCCTCCATCATGCGCCAAACTGCGTTCTTCAACTTTGAACGAGCAATGCACGAGACCATCCGTAAGGAAGGCGCCATGAGTCACGATGAGCTCGCAACACTGATGCAGTCGCATCTACAAAGCTATCTTGGTCCAGCGGTGAATGTCACAAAGGATGACGGCTACACCTTCGTCTACGTCTCACACTTCCGTAACTACTTTTATGTGTATACATATGTATATGGAAACCTCGTATCAAACGCCATTGCCGAACGCTTGCGAAACGACCCTTCGTACAGTGAGCAGATCGACGGTTTTTTGACTGCTGGATGCTCAAAGTCACCGGAGCAAATTTTTGCAGACATTGGCATCGACCTTTCCGACCCTGCGTTTTTTGAGTCTGGACTCGCTCGCATCGATGCGCGCATTACAGAGCTTGAGCAGCTTATAGGTTAGTTTTTGGACTAGCTTTTCAAACGCTTGGTTTTATCGCATACTTACGTTGCTATGAACATCCTTTTTTGGGGCATGACACTAGGGACTGCAGGAAAGCTCTTGCTTGGCTTTGCGGTGCTTCGTGTTCATACGCGTATCCGCGAAGAGCGCAAAATCGACGCCGTGGTGATACGCTCCATACAGCGCGAGGAAGTGCTCACTCTCATTGGGGTAGTGCTTATTATTGTGGGATATATTCTTGAAGTGGCGTTCTATAACGGCCTCAACTTCTTTTCTTGTTTCGGACCAGCATGCTCCGCAGCGCTGCTTCAGGCAATACATTAAAACCCTATGAAATCTTTCAACGACATTCGCGAAGCGTATCTTTCATACATGGAGGAAAACGGCCATGTGCGTATTCCGTCAGCTTCTCTCGTTCCTCAAAATGATCCTACGACACTTTTCACTGGTAGTGGCATGCAACCGCTCGTGCCGTATCTTCTCGGGAAGGAACATCCCGAAGGAAGTCGTATCGTCGACTCTCAAAAGTGTTTCCGCTCAATGGATATTGAGGAAGTCGGTGACAATCGCCATACGACCTTTTTCGAGATGCTTGGCAACTGGTCGCTTGGTGACTATTTCAAAGAAGAGCAGCTTACTTTTTTCTTTACATTCCTCGTTGAGAAAGTTGGACTTAATCCAGAGCATCTGTACGTCACTGTGTTTCAAGGTGATGAGAAAAACAATGTTCCTCGCGACGCAATTTCAGTTGCAAAATGGGAAGCGTTGTTTGCGTCAAAAAATGTGTCCACAAAAGTCGTAGAAATAGGTAGCGAAGCAAACGGTTATGAGGTAGGTATGCAAGGTGGTCGTATTTTCTACTACGACGCAAAGAAAAACTGGTGGAGTCGCGCTGGTACTCCAGACAAAATGCCAGTGGGAGAGCCAGGAGGTCCAGACTCAGAGGTATTTTATGATTTCGTCCCAGACTCTCCTCATGTAGGCGGGCACGCAAATGCTGGAGACGACGAGAAATGGGGAAAGGAATGCCATCCAAACTGCGATTGCGGCCGCTTCCTCGAAATAGGCAACTCTGTCTTTATGCAGTACATCAAACAGCCAGATGGCTCGTTTGCACTTCTTCCAAAGCAAAATGTGGACTTTGGTGGTGGCCTCGAGCGTATCGCTGCTGCAGCAAACGGCGACGCGGATGTGTTTACCGTCGGACCACTCCACACCATTATCAGAACGCTTGAACGCGCATCAGGGAAATCATACAACGATGCAGCATACACGCATGCGTTTCGTGTCATCGCAGACCACGTTCGCGCTGCTGTCTTCCTTATTTCAGACGGCGTACTTCCGTCAAACGCAGACCAGGGATACTTTGTACGTCGCCTTTTGCGCCGTGCTGTTCGCTTTGCAGACAAACTTGGTCTTTCAGAAATGTCGCTTGCTAAACTAGTACGTGATATAGCTGATGAGTACAAAGATGCCTATCCGGAACTTTTACAAAATCTACAAAACATTGAAGCTGCAATTGATGGAGAGGAGGAGAAGTTTCGCGTAACTCTTTCGAGTGGACTAAATGAAATTAATTATATGACAAGTACACTAGACAGTGGTACTACAAAAAAAATTACTGGTGCTCAAGGCTTTTATCTTTACCAGTCACAAGGTTTTCCATTTGAATTAATAGTAGAAGAATTAGCAAAAAAAGGTTTCTCCCTCAGTGAAGAAGATTTTAAAAATGAATCGCGGAAGCATCAAGAGCTTTCGCGAGCCGGCTCAGAGCAAAAATTCAAAGGTGGCCTTGCAGACGCAGGGGAGGCTACTACACGCCTCCATACTGCGCACCACTTGCTTCTCAAAGCACTTCAGATGGTACTTGGCGAGCATGTACATCAGCGCGGCTCAAATATCACCGGAGAGCGTCTTCGCATCGACTTTTCGCATGGAGAGAAAATGACCGATGAGCAAAAAAAACGCGTAGAAGAAATTGTAAACGAAAAAATGAAAGAGAGTCTTCCTGTCATTACTTCCACAATGCCACTTGAAGACGCAGAGAAGCTTCATGCAGAACACGAGTTTGGTGCAAAATACCCAGCACAAGTAACTGTCTATTCAATCGGTCCTGTTGCCGCCTCACTAGAGTCGCCACACTTCGACGAAGCTTTCTCTATAGAGTTTTGTGGCGGTCCTCATGTGCAAAATACTTCGGAGCTAGCAATGGCTGGCACATTTAAAATCTTAAAAGAAGAAGCATCGTCGGCAGGCGTTCGTCGCATCAAGGCTACTATCGCATAACTATCCACGCAGAAGTGAAGAACGTCACTTGGTGGACGTTCTTTTCGGTTATACTATTCTCATACGTGTTACGAGAACTTTTACATCATGCTCCGCTCCCATATATTTTGGTACTCGATATCGGGTCGGGCAGTGTTGGTGTGTCGATAGCGGAAATAGAGCGTGGTGAAAAAAAGCCACTCATCATCTATACCTACCGCGCACTGCTTCGCGTTGTAAAGAAAAAATCCCACGATGAGTTCATTCGAGTGCTCAAAGAAGCACTTCTCGAGGCAACTCTCGATTTTTCAAGTAATGGAATGAAACGCCTTGCAGAGCACGATTCCCAAGGCTCTATCGATACCATTCATGTAGTGTATGGTTCTCCCTGGTCTGAGCTTGTTGCGAGACATATTTATGTAGAGAAAGACGAGCCTATCCGAGTGACCGACGAGCTGATACGCACAATAGTCGACCAAGCCGAGAAACAGGCTGCAACTGCCGCTCACGAGATGACTATTTTTGAAGATTCTGGCCTATTGGTAATAAAAAAAGATATTGTTGACGTGAAGCTCAATGGCTATTCGGTCCATGAGTTTATTGGTCAAAAATGTATCAGTATCGAGCTCACACTCCTTGCAGAACTCGTTCCGCAAACTGTACGAGATGCAATGCAAGAGTCCGAGAAAAATCTGCTCGCACACGCTCACGTGAGCGAGCACACCTCTGCAAAAATATTAGCCCATTGTTCACGAAAGATATATGCAAATACCGATGATACTCTCGTGGTAGAGATCAGTGGGGAAGCAACAGAATGTGCAATCGTAAAGCAAGGGGTAGTATACGAAAACTTTTTCACACTGTTCGGTATGCACACCTTTGAGCGCCAGCTTGCAAACACCCTAGGCACTATACCGGAGGAAGCTCGTTCACATTTGAGAGACTACGCTACCAATACTTCGCACCAAGAAGTAGAAACTGCAGTGCAAACTATTCGCACTTCGTACAAAGAAGATTTTTTAAAATTATTACTGTCTGTAGAATCAAAATATACACTCCCGCAAAGGATCGTTGTACGTATCGACCCCCTCTATCGTGAAATGTATTGTACTCTTATTGAAGAAATATATTCTTCACTCAAAACTGATTACAAATTTTTCGCTATCGACGACCAATTAGTCGATCAGTTTGTTGAATACGCAGACGATGTCGAGCACGATGAGCCGGCAGCACTCGCTGCGCTCTTTTTCCACACTGAGCACAGTTCACATATCGTGAAATCGTCGACATAGGCTATACTAAAGCTATATGGCACAAAAATGGAATCTTGGAGATATCGTCCCACCAGAACGAAGTCGAAACCGTATCAATCGACCTCCCTCGCCTACGCATAGCACTGAAGCACATGGGGGAGATATGCGCCCTCGAATGCAAAGAGACATAGCCTCTGTATCTTCGAGGCAAACGCATCATCTTCATCCGCAGACAAATATCACTTCTACCAGAGAAAATAGCCGAGTAGTTGAAGAGTACGCGACAAACACTCCATTAGACGAAGATATTCAAGATTTAGAAATTGTTGTTGGCAAGAAAAATCGCTTCAAGCGTTATATATTTCTTATAGGGCTCGCTGCGGTTGCTATCGTTCTTGGTATAGTGACCACCATCGCAATGTCTGGTGCTGATGTCACCGTTCGTCCAAAAGCGAAGGACGTCGCAGTGAGTTCATCAATCGTGGCAAAGAAAAATCCTGCTCCCGGCGAGATGGGCTACGAGCTATTGTCACTTTCTGAAGCTGGTGAGCGTAGAGTTTCTGCAACTGGCCAACAAAAAGTGTCCTCGAAAGCGACAGGGCAGATCATTATCACAAACGCGTATAGCAATGCGCGACAACGTCTTATCAAAAATACCCGTTTTGAATCACCTGATGGTTTCATATTCCGTATTGTCGACTCTATTGAGATTCCTGGTTATACAAAAAATGCTGGTGGCGCAGTTGTTCCTGGGACAGCTGTCGCTAAAGTCATCGCAGACGGCCCTGGTGATACCTACAATGTAAAACCTTCCCGTTTCACTATTCCGGGCTTAAAGGGGAGTGAACAGTTTGACAAAGTTTACGCTGAGTCAAAAGACGCCATGATGGGCGGCTTTGATGGTATGAAGTTCATTATCAACGAAGGAGAGCTTTCGAAGGCACGCCAGGAGCTACACCTAGAACTTCGAGAGAAGCTTCTGTCGCGTCTCAAGACTGAGCGTCCCAACGGTTTTACCTTCTATGATAGTTCTGTAACATTTGCGTATGATGTTCTTCCTCCCACGGACGCCGGCGCTCAGACGGTGGTGATAAAAGACCAAGCGCGCTTACTTGCTCCACTTTTCAAGACCGACGCATTTGCAATGTACATTGCTGCGAAATCAATTCCTGGATACCAAGGTGAAACTATCCGCATTGAAAATCCCTCGAAGCTTGGATTCTCATATACCGCTACCTCTAGCGATATTTCCACACAAGATTCTCTTCCATTCCGTCTCGAGGGTAGCATCCGCATGATATGGACCTACGACACAGAAAAACTCCGCAACGATCTTCGTGGTCTTTCCGAGACAGCTCTTCCTTCAATACTGTCTTCGTACCCTGCTATTGAGCGTTCGCGTGTCACCATTCGCCCATTCTGGAAGAGCTCATTCCCAAGCGACCTCACCAAAATACGCATCACTGAATCGTTTGGCCTTAAAGAATAAGCTATCCATGGCTTCTCAGTTGACGTTTTACTGTAGTTCTGTTAGACTAACGCTCGTTTGATGGACACTAAATCAAACAGTGAAAACCTCGTGTACGGGAAAATTGAGGAGGCGTTGCCTAATGCGCTTTTTCGTGTTTTACTGGATGACGAACGTTTAATACTCGCTTACCTCGCAGGGAAGATGCGAAAGTTTCGCATCCGCGTCCTTGTTGGTGATCGAGTGGAAGTGTTCGAGGACAAGTACGGAGGCAAGGGCAGAATAACGAAACGTTTGTAACAATCTTAACTAATCATGAAAGTTCGATCATCAGTAAAGAAGATGAGTCCAGACGACATTATTGTGCGTCGTCGTGGTCGCATTTATGTGATTAATAAGAAAAAGCCTCGCCACAAGCAGCGACAAGGTTAATCACAAGGACAATTCAACTATATGCGTATATCTGGTATTACAATCCCTGACAATAAGTGGCTCGAATATGGCCTCACCGCTGTATATGGTGTAGGCCGTTCTCGTGCTCGCGCGATCCTCAAAGATCTCAAAATCGCTCCGATGACTAAGCCAGCTACTCTCTCCACGGAACAGGAAATGGCAGTCAAGGAGAAGGTTGAGTCATTCACCATAGAGGGTGAGCTCCGCCGCGAAACAGGCGGCAATATCAAACGACTCAAGGATATCAAGTCATACCGCGGCTCTCGACACGCAAAGCGACTCCCGGCTCGCGGTCAGCGCACAAAGACCAACGCTCGTACGCTAAAGGGTGCAAAGAAGACTATGGGTTCAGGACGTCGCAAGCTCGAAAAGACATAAAATTTATAGATAGCATTAGTACGATTCACACCTATGGGTAAGAAACGAATCATTAAGAAGAGCGGGGGGTCAGACGTGAATGGCACATCACGTGCTTCTTCTCGTGCGCCAAAGCGCAAGATCGAAGCGGGTATATTGAATGTCACTGCTACATTTAATAATACTATCCTTACCTTTACTGACGTCGAGGGTCGCACTGTGGCAGCTGCGTCTTCTGGAGCACTTGGTTTCAAAGGTTCGCGCAAGTCGACTCCATTCGCTGCTGCAAAGGTGGGCGAGTCGATTGCAGAAAAGGTTCAGCTTATCGGTGTTCGTGAGGCTTCGGTTGTTATTCGTGGCGTTGGTGCTGGTCGTGAGTCTGCACTTCGAGCATTCGCTGGAAAGGGAATTGCAATCATAAAGATCACCGACATGACGCCAGTTGCTCACAACGGCCCCCGCCCACCTCGCGCGCGTCGCATCTAACATTCATCAGTAGTCAAATTTTATTATGATTATCGGACCAAAATACAAAATCTGTAAACGCCTCGGAAGTGCGATTTTTGAGAAGTGTCAAACTCAGAAGTACACACTCGCCCAGGATGCAGCGCCTCAGAAGGGAGGTCGTGGTGGCAAGGGTGGTAAACGCCCAGGCAACATGAGCGAGTTCAAACGTCAGCTCACTGAAAAACAGAAGATGCGTTTTTCATATGGTATTTCAGAAAAACAGCTTTCACGCTACGTTCGCGAGTGTATGGAAGGCACAGGCGACCCAGCAAAGAAGCTCGTCGACCGTCTCGAGTCTCGCCTCGATAACGTTGTGTACCGTATGGGTATTGCAAAGACCCGTCGTCTTGCTCGTCAGATGGTTTCTCACGGTCACATTACTGTGGAAGGCCGCAAGCTCACCATCCCTTCTTTTGAGGTTACTTCAGGTATGACTGTCTCAGTTCGCGAGGGTAGCCGCATCTCTCCACTTTTTGCATCACTTGCAGAGCAGCTCGCAACACAAACAACTCCTTCATGGCTTATGTTTGATGTTGCAACGCTTACAGGAAAGAAGCATGCGGAACCACAGTCACAAGGTTCATCCGAACATCTGTTTGATCCGATTCAAGTCCTTCAGTTCTACAGCCGTTAGCATTCGTTATTCGTTACTAAACTATATTTATTATGCTTGAGACAAATGTTGCATTGCCATCAAAGCCTCGCGTCGTTTCTGAGGAAGAAATGTCGGGTACCTACGAGATCGACGGTCTCTATCCAGGCTATGGCCATACCCTCGGCAACTCACTTCGCCGCATCATTCTTTCATCGCTCCCTGGTGCAGCTATCACTCAGGTGAAGATCGATGGTGTATCACACGAGTTTTCGACCATCGAAGGCGTCAAAGAAGACGTCATCACAATCCTCCTCAATCTCAAGCATGTTCGTATTGCGCTTCACAGCGACACTGCAGTAACGATGACACTCAAGGCAAAAGGTGCAATGACCGTGACTGCAAAGGATATAGACGCACCATCACAGATTGAAATCCTCAATCCTGATCACGTCATCGCAGAGCTTACTTCAAAGTCTGCTGCTCTCGAGATAGAGATCACTGTAGAAAACGGCCTCGGCTACGTACCACGCGATGTACACCAGAAGGAAAAGGTAGACATCGGCACTATTGCCCTTGATGCAGTATTTACACCGATCCGCCGCGTAAACTACGAAGTAGAAAACATGCGCGTTGGTGACCGTACTGACTACAATCGTCTTCGCGTGTTTGTTGAGACCGACGGTACGCTCACACCTCGTGAGGCACTCGAAAAGTCTATCGAGATTATGGTCCATCAGCTCAAGGCTATCATTGGCTTCCAGGAGCCAGAGATGTCTGCAGTAGATGCCAGCTCAGCACCTATCGGAGCTGATACTGAAATCGAGGACACTGACGCTCTTAAGACTCGTATCGAAACTCTCGACCTCACAACTCGTACTGCAAACGCACTTTCTGAAGCAAACATCCGCACCCTCGGAGGGCTTGTGCGAAAGAAGAAAGATGATATTCTCTCACTCGATGGCATCGGGCCAAAGGGCGTAGACGAAATCGTCGACATGCTTGCAAAGCATAATCTCAGCCTTAAAGACTAACCATGCAACACAAACGAAAAAACCGCACTCTTGGTCGCGACAAAGATGAACGCAAGGCGCTCATCCGCGGTCTTTCCCTATCTCTCATCGAGCGCGGCAAAATAATCACCTCGACAGCAAAGGCAAAGGAGCTTCGTCCATTCATCGAGAAGGTCATCACAGCTGCAAAGAAGGATACCGTGACTTCTCGTCGTCTTGTCCAGAGTCGTCTTGGTGAGCCGAAAGCGACTCTCGTAAAGAAGCTTTTTGAAGATATCGCTCCAAAGTATAAAGAGCGAAACGGTGGATACACACGTATTATCAAAATGGGCGTCCGTGGTGGCCGCGACGAAGCAGTAATCGAGCTCGTATAAATCCTCAGGCATGACAAATATGACAAAGAAAGAACACATCATTGATGCAAAAGGAAAGCGACTCGGTCGTGTGGCTACAGCCGCGGCCTCTCTTTTGATTGGGAAAGACTCTCCTGCCGTCACTCGCAACATTCCTGTCGATGTCATCGTGAAGATTGAAAACGCAAGCCATCTCGATATTTCAGAAAAGAAACGCAAGAACGAAGAGTACCAGACATACTCCGGTTACCCAGGAGGTCAGAAACGCGAAAAACTTGGCGCACTTGCAACACGTCGTGGCTACGCTGAAGTGCTTCGTCGCACCATTTCTGGAATGCTTCCGAAGAATCGCCTACGAGATGTACGCATGAAGAACCTCATAATCACCGAGTAATTTATTTATGGCTGAAAAGAAAATATACATAGAGGCTATCGGTCGTCGCAAAACAGCAACGGCTCGTGTACGTATGACTCCTTCGAAGGATCGTGCTGTTGTCGTAAACGAGAAGTCGCTCGAAGCATATTTCAAATCAAAGGCGCTTGTAGCTGTAGTTCTCGGTGTGTTTGAGGTAGGAACAGACGTTCCAACAGTTGCGATTAGCGCAAAAGTGCGTGGGGGTGGCATCTCTGCACAAGCAGATGCTGTTCGTCTCGGTATCGCTCGTGCACTCATTGCTGATGTACCACTTCGTCGCATTCCACTCAAGCAGAAGGGATACCTCAAGCGTGACCCTCGCGCAAAGGAGCGTCGCAAGTTCGGTCTCAAGAAGGCTCGCAAGCGAGCACAGTGGTCGAAACGTTAAGAAAAGTCCCCCTACCGGGGACTTTTTAGTTTCGACAATCGGACTGAGCGCCAGCGAAGGAGATGGGCTCGAGGCTACTTAGCAGAATGCGCGTAGCAAGCATTATGCTTAGTCGACCGTGAGGTAAGCGTTAATAAAAAGCCCCCTAAGCCGGGGACTTTTTAGTTTATTCAAACAACAACGAGCGAGTGCTTACTATTTCAGAATGTTGCACAGGCATTCGCAGTCAGTGTGTGATGAACGTTTACGTACGAAGTGAGCTTGCGCCTGTTGCGGACATCTGCAGACATTTGGCTGGTCTTTCGTCTGTAAGAACGAAAACAAATGTCGAAGCCGTAATGAACGAGTGCTGGCGAGTGAGTGGTCGCAAGAGGCGCAAGCGAGCGAAGAGATTTGACAAACACTTTTTTTGCATTATAATGCGTTTGCTATGGAAGAAATAAAGGATATTTTTGAAGATGATAAAGTCGAGAGCGAGCACCAAGAGCCTCAATTTTCCGATGTTGAACTCGAAGACGAAGAAGCGACATCGAAAGACAAACTCAAAGATCTGCGTACTAAACTCGTAGCCTGCGAAAAAGAAAAGCAAGAACACCTCGACGGCTGGCAGCGAGCACGAGCCGACTTCCTCAACTACAAACGTCGCGCCGAGGAAGAAGCCTCACACAAAAGTGCACAAGGAGTTGCAAAGTACGTCGAAACGCTCCTTCCACTCCTCGACAGCTTTGCACTCGCGACGAAAGGTGCAGCATGGGACAACGCAGACCAAAACTTCAAACGAGGCTTTGAAATGATTCGCTCGCAGCTCGACACCATCCTTAAAGATTTAAAAGTAGTGACCATCGACCCAAAAGGTGCGGCATTTGACCCTCGGTATCACGAAGCAATTATGGAGCAGCCGGTCACAGACGCAGCAGAGCACAACATCATCCTAGAGACAGTACAGCCAGGATATATGATAGGGGACACCGTCATCAAAGCTGCACGAGTTATCGTTGGACAGAGCGCATAAGTTCATTAATTACCTATATACCACAACAAACATATGGCAAAAATTCTTGGTATTGATCTCGGAACTACAAACTCAGCAATGGCTATCATCGAAGGTGGTGAGCCAGTTGTTATTGAAAATGCAGAAGGTAACCGCACCACGCCGTCCGTCGTTGCTATCTCAAAGACAAACGAACGTCTCGTCGGCCAAATCGCAAAGCGACAGGCGGTGACGAACCCTTCAAATACCATCTACGGTATCAAGCGCTTCATGGGTCACAACGCAGATGAAGAGATGGTACAAAACGACAAGAAAATCGTTCCATACGAAATGAAAGCAGGAGAAGACGGTGGCGTACAGGTCCGCATGGGCGACAAAGACTACCGTCCCGAAGAAGTATCAGCAATGATACTTTCGAAGCTCAAGGCAGACGCAGAGGCAAAGCTTGGCGAAAAAATCACCGAGGCAGTTATTACTGTACCCGCATACTTCAACGATGCACAGCGCAAGGCAACACAAGACGCAGGAAAAATCGCAGGACTCAACGTGCGCCGTATTCTGAATGAACCAACAGCAGCTGCGCTCGCCTACGGCTTCAATAAAAAGAAGGAAGAAAAGCTCGTGGTCTTCGACTTTGGCGGTGGCACATTCGACGTATCTATCCTCGATGTTGCCGACGATGTCATCGAAGTAAAGTCGACCGACGGCGATGCACACATGGGTGGTCGCGACATCGACCAGAAAATTGTTCGTTGGCTCATTGAAGAGTTTAAGAAGTCTGAAGGTATCGACATTGGTCGCGACCCACTCGCACTCCAGCGCCTCGACGAAGCTGCAGAAAAGGCAAAGCTTGAGCTTTCGACGGCAGGTGATACTGAGATAAACATTCCCTTCATCACCTCAGGTGCTGAAGGTCCAAAGCATCTTCTCATAAAGATGTCTCGTGCAAAGCTCGAAGAGCTCGCTCAAGAGTACATTGAGAAATCGATCGAAATCACCAAGCGTGCACTTGCTGCCTCACCATTCAAGAAGGATGAGATCAACGAGATCATCCTCGTAGGTGGTCAGACACGCATGCCAGCCATTGTTGCAGCAGTAAAAGAGCTTTTTGGAAAAGAGCCGAACAAGTCCATTAACCCAGACGAAGTAGTGGCGATGGGTGCTGCTATCCAGG